>RFQN01000080.1 GCA_009924965.1 Verrucomicrobiota bacterium | reverse complement strand
TTGCCTCCGTTTGTAGAGCCCCCGTTTGCACCGCCAGAAAACGCGCCACCGCCGCCACCGCCGAAATACTCACCGCCGCCACCACCGCCCGCGCCGAGAACAAGGTATTCAACGGCGCGACTAACAGCCGACTTCTTCCGCCCGTCCATCCCCTGCGCCCGCAGGCCCATGCCGCCCATGGCCAGGCTCTGGGAGCCCGCCGGGAGGGTCATGGACTGGGCCAGAAGGCCCGTGGGTCCGAGCGGCTGGGTGGGCATCAGTAGCCGAAGCCCTGCGCGTCGAAGACGATGCCGGTGTTGGTGACGCTGATGCCGACATACAGCGTCTCGTTGGGCGCCAGGATCAGAGGCGAGGAGTCCGTGTAGCCGAAATCGCCGCCGGTCTGCGCCGTGGTCGTGGCGACCGTGTAGGCCGACAGGAGGGCGGACTTGATGAACCGCTTGGTGGTCCCGCCGTCCGGGCTGACGAACAGCTGCAGTTCGGTCGCCGTGTTGGTCGCCCGCGCAAGGGCTTTCAGCGAGGTGATCCGCGCGCCGTTGCGGCTGGTGCGGCTGTCCTGCACCGTCACCGCAGAGCCGCCGCCCGTGGCCGTCGAGGTCGCGTTCGAGCCGTGGGTGATGGTGTAGGTCGAGGAGGTCAGGACCGTCACCTGATAGGCCCCGGCAGGCGTGATCCCGCCGACCGCCGAAGCGCCCGCGATGGTGGTGGTGTCGCCCGTCGCAAAGCCGTGGGCGGCCTGCGTCACCGTGACCGTGGGCGAGCCGTTGGTCACGCTGAACGGGTTGGGGTTCAGGAGGTAGACCGGGGCCAGCAGGACCGTGTTGGTCGGGCTGTCCGTGTAGGTGGTGTTGGCGGTTGTCGCCACAGCCGTGGCGGACCACGGGGTCTGGGGCGTAACGATGGAGTTGGGGGTCACAGCCATTGGAGAGGGTCCCTAGAGAGCCGCCGCGAAGGCGATGGCGAGTTTCGTGGCGGTCGCGGTCTTGGCGGCCTGGTCGGAGGCGTAGTCGGTGAGGTTGGAGGTGGTCAGGACCGGCAGGCCCCAGGACGCCGTGGTTCCGTCCGTGACGAGGCTCTTGCCCGCGTTGCCGCCTTGGCCGGGGAGCGAGCCCGCCGCCATGCTGAAGGCGGTCGCGTCCACATAGCCCTTGGTCGCCGCGTCCGTGGCCGCCGAGGGCGCGCCAAGGTTGGTCAGGGTCACGCCGCCAAAGCTGGTCGCGGTCGTGGTCCGGTAGAAGTTGATCCCGTCCGGCGAGTAGCAGAAGCCCACCTCACCCGCCGCGAACGAAGCCGTGGCCCCTGCGCCCGTGGTGACGACAACCGCCCCCGAGGCCGCGTTGCGGACGAAGTAGAGCTTCTTGACGCCCGGCGCCGTAATCGTCCCGCCGGTGCCGCCGGTGATGTTCAGGGCCAGGCATCGGGCCTGATCCGTCGCGCCGTTGACGCTGGTGAGGGTGAGCGCGCCCGACAGCGCCGTGCTGACCGCGCCGGCCAGCGCGTCCTCCAGAAGCTGGAAAACGCCGTTGTTCAGCGTTGTGCCCCAGACGTTCAGGTTGTCGCCGGGCGCCTGATAGTTCAGCCGGAAGGAAGACGAGTAGGTCGAGGGCATCAGAGGGCGCTCCCGTTCGCCCGCAGCCAGGTGTAGACCCCGGCCACAGGCGTGCTGATGGCGATGGCGTTCTTGTCGGAAACGTGGATCATGCAGCCGCGCCAGCTATCGGCAGGCGGCAGGGAGGCGAAGGCCACCGAGGCAAGCTGCACCGGCTGGGTCGGCGTCTGGATCTCGGCCACCGCGTCCGACAGGTCCTGGAGGATGGCCGAGACCGGATAGCCGAGATCAGGGCTGATCGGGCGGACAGCGACCGGCATCAGAAGCCCCGGTTGATGTTGAAGCCGCCCCGGTTGCCGCGGAAGGTCAGCATCCCCGGTTCGGTCGAGAGGGTCACAAGCGACTTCTCGCGGCCTTCCTTGGCCTTCGCCTTGGCGATGGCGTCGGCGTATTTGGCCTCCCACAGGCCCGCCGCCTCGGGATCGCGCAGATAGGGCGCGGCTTCCTTCAGGGCGCCGTAGAGGTAGACGTTGGGGTAGTTGGTGAGGATCAGGTTGGTCGGGTTGGCGTCCGACAGGGTCACGCCGCCGATCATCCGCAGGGTCAGGGAGTAGTTGCTCCCCGCCGGGCGCTCAAAGGCGATGTTGGTCCCGTCGATGCACCACATCAGCGGAATGCCCGCCGTGGTGCTGGTGACAAGCAGTTCCGGGGCCACGAACCGCAGCGGATCGCCCCGGCCATAGGACCAGTTGATCCAGAGGTTCTGCGGCTCCCGGAAACCCGCCGGAAGGGCGACATAGCGCGAGCCCGAGACCGCCGTCAGGGCCTGGTCCGTCTCCACCGCGCGAAGGTCAAAGTGACTGTTGATGTCGGCTTCGGCCAGGGCGATGAAATCGGGGATGGTCGAGGTCAGGTCGCTGCGGTTCAGGAAGTCTGCGACCGACGCCTTGAGCTCGGTGTAGGTCGTCAGGGCCACCGCTTATTCCTCCGACCAGACCAGGGCCACGTCGAGGGCGCCGCCCGCCGGGAAGGACG
Source organism: Verrucomicrobiota bacterium (assembly GCA_009924965.1). Lineage (GTDB taxonomy): Bacteria > Verrucomicrobiota > Verrucomicrobiia > Opitutales > UBA953 > UBA953. Next base: position 3,955 of record RFQN01000080.1, on the reverse strand, counting down.
TGCCGTTCATGCCCACCGCGAAGAACTCGTTGACCCCGCGAAGGTTCGGGGCCTTGTCGTTCTGCCAGGTGTATTGGAACAGGAAACGGTCGATGGAGCCGTTGGCCGCCGGGGCGAGGTTGAGGCGGCATCCGTCCAGCATGGAACCCGCCCCCGCCGTGGCGCCCGCCGTGGCGTAGTGGTTCAGGGTCGCCGTCGAGGCCGGGTCGGTCGTGTCCGCCGCCACCCGCGTGATGGCCGTGGGCGTGCCGCCAACGTAGGCCGCCGTCCGCTTGTAGATGTAGATCGGCACGTTGGTGGCCGCCGTGGCCGTGCCGGACACGATGATGCCCTTGAGGCGGATCAGCTTGGTTGCGGATCCACCGAGGGCGACGAGGTCGTTGACCGCGCCGGTCGGGGCGAGGCCAAAGGCGAACGCCCGGTAGGTGTTGCGCTCGGGCTCGTTGTCCGCCGCCGGGATGGACAGGTTGCCGAGGGTGGCGTCCTGAAGCGAAAGCTGGCGGTTGCCGTCGCGCAGGATCGGGAAAGCGAGGGGCATCAACGGCCTCCGTCAGGGGATGGGGCGCGTCATCGCGACGGGCCAAAGGAAAAGAGCGGCGGGAGCCGAAGCCCCCGCCGTCCGGTTACGGGTTGACCGCGCCGGCGACCGTCTTTTCCGGTCGGAACCAGAAGGCGGTGTAGGTCTCGGAGGCCGGGTCCACAGGCGAGGCCGTGGCGTTGACGAAGGTCACGGCCAGGGTGTTCGCAGCCGACACCCGGCAGTTGACGATGCCGACACCGGCGGTCGCCGTGGGCTTGCTGAGGACCACCACGTCCCCGACCTTCAGGCCGTTGACGGTGACAGTCTGCTCGGCGGACGTGGCCGCAGCCACGGATGCCGGGTCGAAGGTGAAAGTGACCACCCCGAACCGGTCTTCGTTCATCATGGCGCCCATGATGCGTCTCCTTTTGCTTGAGAAAGGTCAGGGGAGAGGCCGAAGCCCCTCCCCCTTGCTCATCAGTTGTTGTGGAGGCGCACGGCCAGCTGGGGCCGGATCGTCTTGTAGCCGTAGAGGACATCGAGACGCGTGGGGAACTTGTCGTTGTTGATGTCATACTGGCGGACGATACGCATCGAGATGCCGTCCAGGACGTCGCGGGCCGCGAAGTCGATGCCCTTGGGCATGACCAGGTCGGCGGTCGCGAAGGCGAAGGCGTCCTTCTGGAACAGCAGCGACGTGCCAACGGCAGTCGAGGCGGTCCCGAGGAAGCTGATCGCCGCCGTCGAGGACGTGGACGGGATGATGCAGTTCTGGCGACCACCGCCCAGGACGATGCTGGGGGAGATGGAGACAGAACCGCCGCCGCCCGCGTAGGCCGCCGTCACCACGAACTGCTGAAGGATGCCGGTGGAGGCCTTGGTCTCCGGGTGCACCTTGAACACGTTGGCGATGGTGAACACGTCGCCCTTCACCAGAGCGCCGGTGCCGGTGGCCACGGTGATGGACGAGTAAGCCGTGCCATCGGTGGCGAGGGTGCCGGTGGTGGTGTTGGTGGTGTAGGCGGTGTTGCCGGCGCCGCGCGTGAAGGTCGGGATCAGCGTGTTTTCGCTGAAGTCGAAGCCCGCCGTGCGACCCATGAAGCCTTCGCGATACTGCTTGGCGATGGTGGTCTGGTCGTTGAACAGGCCCTTCAGGGCATCAACGAGGTCCACGTTGTCCTGCGTGTTGAGCAGGGCGTTGCGGTCGTTCATCGGCGCCAGGGCGTCCTGCATGATCTTCCGGCCGGCGAGGACCTTCTGGAAGGTGGCCGAAGCGCCGCCGTTCCAGACCGACTGATAGACGTCGGTCGCCATGGTCAGGGCGTCAGCTTCGATCGCAGCGGCGAGGACGGCCATGGCCGGCTCGAGGATGCGGGCGCTGAAGTCCTGCAAGGACAGGGTCAGGTCGGTCGAGGTGAAGTTGAGGTCCACGCCCTTCTGGGTGGCGACCGCCAGGTCAACGCTCTGTTCCGCCGTGTCCTGGGCGGACAGGGTGGCGCCGGTCCGGACCGTATACTGGTTCGGCAGGCGGACCTTCAGGGTGGAGCCGATCTTGGCGCCATCCTTGGCGAAGCTGTCGTCGTAGGAGCGGTTGATGTTGCCGACGAAGTTCAGCTTCTGGTGAAGCACCGCAAGGGCTTCACGCGTGACTTGTGTCGGCGTGAGGATAGTGTTCGGCACGGTAGTGTCCTTTGAAGGAAAGGCGCGTCATCTCGACGGGCCGGTGTGTTGGGGGATCAGCGCCCGGCGGCCTTGGCTCGCTGGGCGTTGCGACGGCGCATCCACTCGTCGATGGGCAGGCTGTCATCGAGGCCGGGCTTGTAGCCGCCTGCCCGCTGGCCCACGGCCTTGGCGGGAGTGACAGCGGCCTGCTTCGCCGCTTGTTGCGCTTTGGTGGTCTGGGCCTTCAGAGCCGCCAGTTCCGTCTCGGCCTTGTGCAGCCGGGCCAGGACCTTGAAGGTCCGGGGATCCGGCGTGCCGTCCGGGTTGACGACGCTATCCCGAAGCTCCTGCGGGGTGATGCCGAAGGTCTCGGCAGCGTATCCCGCAAGGGTCTGGACCAGCTGGGGGCTCCAGCCTTCAATCTCGCGCGAGAGGACCTGATCGGCCTGGGCGAGCGCGTTGGCGGAAGTCCGCTCGCTGATCGTCCTGGCTTCGGTCTCGGTCTTCGCGATGGCGCCTTCCAGTTCCGCCTTGGCGTCCCTGTATTGCTGCCAGGAGGCCATGGCCGCAGCCGTGGCGTCCGCACCATACTGCGCCGAGTAGGCGGACCAGTCGGTGTTCTGGAACTGCGCGAGCTGCTGCTCGACAGTCCGAAGGTTCACCCGGTGTTCCAGCGTCGCCTGCTGGAGTTCGGCCTGTTGGGTCAGCGCCTGTGCGTGCTGCTCCACAGTCCGCCTCTGCTCGGCGAGTTCCTGGGTCTTGCGGGTGTAGTCCGCCTGCATCAGCAGGCCGGGCTTCAGCGCCTTGGGGATGCGGTATTTCGCGCCTTCCCAGTCCACCTCCTCGGTGTCGTCCTCCGGTTGGCCCTCGTCCTCGGGGGCTCCATCGGTTTCCGCCTCTGAAGTGTCGCCGTCGCTGTAGGAGTCAGCGTCGACTTCCGGCTGGTCGAGGACAGCATCATCCTCGACGTCGACCGGATTGGTCGCGTCGTTTTCCATTGTGGGTAGATCCATCTAGGGGAATGGCGCGCCATCACGGCGGGCCGGGGGTCTGTCAGTCGGCGGTGTAAAGGCCGGCGGGCAGTCGGGTTTCGCGGTTCATCGCGCTGATCCGCTTGGTCTCAGCCTCGAACGCCGCGATATCCAGTTTCCGGGCCTCAAGGCTCTTGTCGGCCTCAAGCGCCTGGTAACGCTGTTGCATCTGGGTCAGGGCGGCGGCGTATTTCTGCACCACGGCCTGCGCCTGTCCGGCCTGCGGGTCCGGCGCGCCCTCGTCCGCCCCGCCCACGGCCTTGCGCAGCCGATCGGCGATCTCGTCGGCGCCCGGCCAGTCCAGGTTCTTGACCAACAGGTCGCCGATCACCGGCGCGGCCTGCGGATAAGCCCGAATCAGTTCGATCATCTGCGAGGCCGCTTCCTGCCGCAACGAGGCGAACGAAGGCCCAGCCGAGACGGTCAGGTCGTAGCGGCCCGCGGTCAGGTCGTAGATCTTGGTCACTTCCTCGATCTCGCCGGTCTGCGGGTTCTCCCGCTGCTCCTGCACCGGCTGGTTCACCGGCTTCATGTCCGGCTCGCCGTCCTCGCCCACGATGTGCAACGTGCCCGCGCTCGCACGTCCGACTGATCCCGGATGGGCCAGCCACTCCGTCGGGCTGATCACCGTCGATCCGAAGCGCCGCATCATCCGCGACGCGGCACTGGTGATACAAGATGGCAAGTTCGCTGCCATCGGCAAGACCGACGAGATCGAGCGCAGCTGGCAGTCGGCCAAGGT
>RFQN01000079.1 GCA_009924965.1 Verrucomicrobiota bacterium | reverse complement strand
GACTTCAACGCCCGTCGCGGTCGCCTGGATGACGACGTTGAACGGGGCCGGCGGCGGCGTGGTGTCGGTCGTTGCGCCGGTCTTCACGTATTCCGTCCAGGCGCTCGCAAAGGCCGCGTTGGGCAGCCAATTGGACTCCGCGAGGTTGCCTTTGAACTCAGCGGCCGGCACGGCGGCGTCGCCGAGCAGCGGTGCGAGCCAAGCCTGACTTTGGTCGATCTTGCGGAGCGTGGTGCCCGTCTTTGGCAGGCGTAGGCCGAGGCAGGCGTCGAAGAACGCGATGGCCGCGTAGCGTTGGTCGCCGCATTGGTGCGAGGTCAAGGGGTCGGGCGCAAAGCCGATGGGCGCGCCTTTCGCGCGGTAGGCCTTGAACATGGCGAGCGTGCCGGTCCAGGCGCCGTTGAAGCGCTTGTCGCCGTTCTCCTTGGCGCCCGGGTTGGCCATCATCGGGATTTCATAGGCGGCGGCGGGGAGGTCCACGAAGGGGACTTGGCCGACGAGCTTGGGGTCATCGGTCTTCTGCCACGCGCTGTAGGCCGTGCCCGACCGGAACCAGATTGCCACGATGCGTTCGGGGTATTTGGCCTGCAGGATGCTGGACCAGAAGCCACCACCGCTATGTCCCCAGAGGCACCAGGGGGCGTTGGCGAGCTCGGGGTGACCCGAGCGCTGGGCGAGGTCGCCCAAAGCCCGTAGGAAGGCCCGCTCGGAGCCGTTACGCGGGTCGCACCAGAGGCGGCAGTTGGCGGCGTCGGGTTGACGGATGACAGGGCCGAGGAGGGCGCAATCCCACTTCCGGGCCAGCGCCTGCCAATGGAGGTCGTCGGCCGCGGTGACGGCGCCTTTGTTCGAGCCTTCGCCGCACCCATGTTGGTGGACGATGACGCCGCGGATGGTCTTCACGCCTTCCGGCAGCCAGAGGTTGTAGGTCGAGGCGAAGGCGAGTTCTCCTGGCTGGTCGGAGGTTGGGTAATCGACGCTGAACTTCTGGCCATCGGCAAGGAGGGCCAACGGGGCGAGCAGCAGGGCGAGGTAGGGGCGCATGGCCGTAGGTTGGCGGCAAATGTCCCGGCGGGCAAGGGCTTGCCGTCTCAGAAAGGTCGGCTAACGTCTTGGCGTGCTTCGTTCGCTCGCCTGTTGCTTCTTGGCCTTGGTCGCTACGGCCGCCGAACCCGCCGTGGAGCGTCTCTTCGTGTTGGGCGATTGGGGTTGGGCGGACCCCGACTTGGAGCGGCAGTATTCGCTCGTCCGCCAGAACGCGGACCTGCAGCGGGCGGTCGCTCAGGCCATGGCCGCGCAGGCGGCCAAGGAGCCGGTGTCGGCGGTGGTGACCACGGGCGACAACTTTTATCCGAACGGGGTGACGTCCGCCACCGACCCGCGTTGGGTGACGTCGTTCGAGCAGGTCTACGCCGCGCCCGCCTTGCAGGTGCCGTGGATCGCCTCGCTCGGCAACCACGACCACGACACGACCGCGCAGGCGGAAATCGACTATGCGGCGAAGTCCAAGGGGCGTTGGGTCATGCCCGCCCGCTATTACGCGCACCACCTACCCGCGCAGGACATCCGCGTGATCGTGCTGGACGCATGTTCGCTGAGCCCGCTCTGGAACCGCCGCTACTTCAGCGCCGAAGCGGAGCGCGAGACCGCGGCCCAGTGGGCTTGGGTCGAGGCCGAACTGGCTAAGCCCGCCCGCTGGAAGGTCGTCGTCGGCCACTTGCCGATCCGCAGCCAAGGCATCCATTCCACCGAGCCCGAATACGTTCGGCGCCTCGTGCCCCTGCTGGAGAAGCACCATGTCCAACTGTATCTCAACGGACATAATCACCACGCCGAACTCACCAAGGAGAAGGGAGTTGCTTATGTGACCTGCGGCAACGGCTCGGACCTGTATCCGATCGGGTCCGGTCAAGGGCCCGAGTTCATCGGGGCGTATGCTGGCTTCACGGCCTTGGACTTCGGCCGCGAAGAGCTGGTCATCCGTTTCTTCGACGCCGAGGGCAAGGTGCGCCATCGCGCGGTCCAACCCCGCTGAGGGCCCTGCGTTGACCTTCCAGCGTTTGTGGCTACACCCCTTTCCGTGACCCCTTACCTGCAGCAGCGTCGTCCTGAACTCCTGAAGGCCTATCGCGATGGCCTCCTGCAGGACGTCATCCCGTTCTGGCTGAAGCATGGCCTGGACCGGACGAACGGCGGCATCTACACGGCCCTCGGCCGCCACGGCGAGCTGCTCGACTCGGATAAGTCCGTTTGGTTCCAGGGCCGCGCGGCGTGGACCTTCGCGAACCTGTACAACACCGTGGAGCCTCGTCCGGAATGGCTCGAGGCGGCCTTGTCCTGCGGCAACTTCCTGCACGACCGCTGTCCGGACCTCACCGGCAAGCTGCACTTCACTGTCACCGCGGAGGGCGACCCGCTCCGCATGCGCCGCTACGTCTTCAGCGAGTGCTTCGCCGCCATCGCCTACGCCGCGCTCTTCCATGCGACCGGCCAAGGACAGTGGAAGGAGCGGGCCATCGCGGCCTTCGACCTCTTCCTGAAGTTCAACCGCGAGCCCGGGCACATCGCCCCCAAGACCTCACCGGAGACGCGTCCGATGAAGGGCCTGTCGCCATTGATGATGACGCTGGTGACCGCGCAGGACATGCGCGCCGACCTCGGCGACGTGTTCGTCCGCGGCAAGACGCTGACCCAGTGGGCGGCCGAGGCCATCGCCGAGATCCGCGCTGATTTCGTGAAGCCCGACCTAAAGGCAGTCATGGAGGTCGTTGGGCCGAACGGTGAAATCTACGACCATTTCGATGGTCGCCTGCTCAACCCCGGCCACTCCATCGAGGCGGCTTGGTTCATCCTGCGCGAGGCCCGTCACCTCGGCGACGAGGCGATGAAGCGGCTCGGACTCGACATGCTGGATTGGATGTGGGTGCGTGGCTGGGACCGCGAGCACGGCGGGATCCTCTACTTCGTCGACCTCTATGGGAAGCCGATCCAGGAGTACTGGCACTTCATGAAGTTCTGGTGGCCGCACAACGAGGCCATCATCGCGACGCTCTTGGCCCACGTCATGACCGGTGACCCGAAGTACGCCGAGATGCACCGCCAGGTGCACGACTGGACCTACGCGCATTTCCCCGACCGCGAAGGCGGCGAGTGGTTCGGTTACCTGGACCGCGCAGGTCGTCCGACGACCGAGCTTAAGGGCAACATGTGGAAGGGGCCCTTCCATATGCCGCGCCAGAAGCTGGTCTGCTGGCAGCTGCTGGAGGGCTTGAGCTGACGTCATGCTGGGACGATCCCTCGTGCCGGAAGACGCTGGCTCCGTGCCGTGCGTCGAGTGTGACCGCGGGATCCCCCGGTCGCGCTTCGTGGATGGCAAGGTGACCTGTCCGTGGTGCCAGACCGTGCAGGATGCTTCGGGTGGCCAGATCGTCGTCGAGCCATTGCCGGTGGGGGCGACGCATCCTAAAGTCACGCAACGCGTCGAAGGCACCGAGCAGGTCTACGTCACGCGCCAAGGGTCGTGGTTCGGTTGGTTCTGGCTCACCTTCACGACGGTCCACTGCGGCTTCATGTTCTATGGGCTCAGCCAAGGGACGGTTCACGTGAACCACCAGCTCGTCACTCACCCGACGATCTGGCATTACCTCGGCATGGCGGCGTTCTACTCGATCTTCTTCGCCGTCGGTTTTGCGTTCACCTTGAGCCGCTACACCATCCGGCTGGCGGATGCGCAGGCGACCGTGCGTTACCGGCTCTTTCCGTTCGTCGGGTGGACCTGGCGCTTGGCCGTCGGCGAGACCATCCGCGTTTCCTTGGCTTACCGTGGTGCGCGCGAGAACGGCAGCGCGGTGAACGCCGTGGTGCTGTCGTCCGACGGACAGGAAATCAGCTTCGGCTCCTTCTTGGCCAAGGACGTCAAGCAGCACCTCGCTTCAGCCATCGACGGCTTCTACAACGGGGCGGCGGGCGAAAACGCGGACTTCATTCCGAAACCTTGAGCATGAACGGTCCGGCCGGCAGGTCGGCGCCGTTACGGAGGGCGGCCGCGGCGTTCATGTGCCAGGCATAGCGCACCTCGACGACGCGTTCGGTGGCTTCGACGACCACGGTTTCGCCTTCGACGCGGGCGCCACGGATGGCTTGGAATTCCGAGGAGTTGGCGAGGCGGACTTCCATGAGCGGCGTGGTTTCGCTGCTGACCTTCAAGCCGGCGGCCGAGCGGAAGCGGATACGTAGCGTGCGCCCGCTTTGCTGTGCGGAGAGCGCGATCGGGCCTTCTGCGACGAGATCCTGCCGGCCGTAGAGGTCGCGGAGTGCCAAGCCAGCGAGGCGTTCGCCGACGGGGCGTTTATTGCGGGGATGTACATCCTTCGGCGTGCCGACATCGAGCGCGACCGCCATGCCCGTTGCAGGGATGGACTGCGTGAGCTGACGCTGCGCCTCGCGGAACTCCGGCCAGAATTGGCGGGCGGGTTCGTTGATCGAGGGGAGCTGCACCCAATAGAAAGGCAGGTTGGGTTGCTGCCAGCGGCGGCGCCAATCCGCGACGAGGAGCTGCATCAATGCCCCGTATTCGGCGACGTCCAGCGGGCGGATGGCGTTGCTTTCACCCTGATACCAGAGGACACCCTTGAGCGGGAACGGAGTGATGCCGGCGGGCCCGGCGGCCCACGCGAACCCAGGTTTGTACCCGTGGTTGGGGCCGCAGTCATCGCCGGGCGCGTCAGTGGCCTTGCCGAGGTGTTGTTGGCCGCGGAGACGGACGAAGCTGCCTTCGATGCTTTCGTTGGTGAGCCAATTGCCGGTGACCTTCTTGCGGAACATGGCGTCTGCGGCGAGGGCCTCGCGGCTGATGAACGCCTCGATGGGGGCGCCGCCGACCGCGTAGTTGACGAGCCCGATGGGCACGCCGGTTTCCGTGGAGAGGCGCTTGGCGAAATAGTAGCCGACGGCGGTCGTCGGCGCAGCGGTCTTAGGCGTGCACGGTTCCCAGCGCCCGGCGTAGAAGCTGCGCGTGGTCATGCGCGCGACCGTGGCCGCATCCAGCGGCGCGGCGAAGCGGTATTGGCCCGCGAAGCTATGGTTGCGGATCCGGACAAGCGGCCGGGTCGCCTGCGGTAGTTCCTGTTTGGCCTCGGCGTCTCGGCTGAGCGGGAACTCCATGTTGGATTGGCCGGCGCAAAGCCAGACATCCCCGATGAGGATGTCCCGGATGACGGCGTCGGGCTGGCCGGCTTCTTGGGCCGTGAGCGTTGTCGACTTCGGGTCCGCGGCCCGGGCCGCAAAGGTCTGCCGCCAGTGACCGTCCGCATCGGCCTGCGTCTCCGCGGTCTGGTCGCCGAGCTGGAGCGTGATCCGGCTGTTCGGCTGAGCGGTGCCGAGGATCCGGATTGGTTGGTCACGTTGCAGCACCATCCCGTCGCCGAACCAAGCGTCGAACTCCGCCGCTGCCGCCAGGCTGGCGCAGAGGCAAAGTCCGAGGCTCAGCGCGGGATGCTTCACTTCCCTTCGAGGTGCGTCTCAGTGATGGCCCGGTAGAGCACGACGTTGTTACCCGCCGGTTCGTAGAGCACCCCGACGTCCGCGCCGACTTGAGCCATCGAGCTGTAGGCAAACGGGCCCGGGAAGAGTAGGGACGATTCGGCCCAGGTCTTGCCGCCGTCTTCGGAGCGACGGAACGTGCCGTTGGCGCGGCCCTTGCCGGCGGGATTCAGGAAGAAGATCGTCGGCTTACCCGCGACGGTGGCGGCGAGCAGCGAGCCTTGGCAGACCGGCTCGGGCAGGGCCGCGTCCTCGGTGGCCTTCGCCCAGGTAGCCCCGCCATCCAGGGACCAGGACACTTTACGCAGCGGGGCGCCCGCGCGCCAGCGGCGAGAATTGAGGTAGAGCGAGCCATCGGCGGTCTCGGCGACCTGCACTTCGTTGAGTTGCATGCCTTCCTGCGGCACTTCGGCTCCGCGCTTCCACGTCTTGCCCGCATCGTCGCTGAAGGCGACCCAGTTGACGAAGTTGTGCTTCGCATCTTGGGAGTTGAAGGGGATCACCAAGCGCCCGGCGAACTTGCCGCGGTGGATCTGAATCCCGATGCCGGGCCCGGAGGCGCAGGTCACCGCGTTGTCAGGCTTGAGTGCTTCGCTGACGTCGACGGGCTTGGACCACGTCGCGCCGTCGTCGTCCGACGTTACATAGAGTAGGCGGTTGCCCTTCGGGTCTTTCGGGCCGGCCGGGAGGCCGCTGAATTCCTTGCCGCCAGCCGGGAAGGTCTGGAAGAAGAGGAAGACGCGGCCGCTCTTGGCGTCCTGCACCAAGCAGGGGTTGTTGCAGCTGTCGTTGCCTTGTTCGTAGGCGATGGCTGGCTTGGACCAAGCCTTGCCGTGGTCCTTGGACGTCGCGACCAGCAGGTCGTTGCCGGCTTGGTCGGTCGCCTTATCGCGGCCTTCGGCGACGGCGATGAGCGTGCCCTTGGTGGTCATCAGCAAGGCCGGGATGCGCACCGAGGCGTGCGGGATGTTCTTCTTGGCCTCGAAGACGGCCACGGTGGGCGTTTCCGAGAGCTTCGGCGCCGCGGAGAGGCAGGCCGGGAGGAGGAGGCAGAGCGCGATTAGTTTTTCCATGAGAAATAGCCGATGGCTTCGAGTTCGCCGAGCATCGCTTGGACGCCGGCGGCGTCGG
>RFQN01000078.1 GCA_009924965.1 Verrucomicrobiota bacterium | reverse complement strand
CTGCCGTCACGGCCTACCTGCTCTCGCTGCAGGAACCGGGCAAACTAACGGCGATCCCGCGCGGCGAGGAGCCTTCGCAGAAGTAAGCCATGGCTCACGTCCCCCAGCGCGACAGCGTCACGACCATCGCCCCCGACGGTTCGCGCCGCTTCCTGCAGCCTGCAGACGTCAGCGGGCAGTGGGTACGCGCTCGCCGGGCTTTCGGCTGGCTATTGATCGCGCTCTTCGCGGCGATGCCCTGGATCGAGGTCAACGGCAACCCGGCCGTCTTTCTTGACGTCGAGCAGCGCCACTTCCACCTCTTCGGCGCGACGCTGGGGCTCGACGACTTCTGGCTGCTGTTCTTCGCCATCTCCGGGCTCGGCTTCACCGTCTATGCGGTGACCGCGATGTTCGGACGCATCTGGTGCGGCTGGGCCTGCCCGCAGACGGTCTACATGGAGCACCTTTTCCGCTGGGTCGACCGCTGGCTCGAAGGCGACCACGTTCAACGGGCCCGCCTCGACCAGCTGCCTGCGTTAACCCCGGAAAAGCTGCGTAAACGCGGTAGCCGTTTCTTGGCCTACGTCGTGCTGTGCTGGCTCGTCGCGCACATCTTCCTCGCCTACTTCGTCTCGATTCCCGGGCTCTACCCGCTGATCACGGGCGCGCCCACGGCCCATCCGGCCGCCTTCGTCGGCATGGCGGCGATGACTGGGGCGTTGTTGTTCAACTTCTGGTGGTTCCGCGAACAGCTCTGCCTGGCCATCTGCCCGTACGGCCGCCTGCAGTCGGCGCTCATTGACGATAACTCCGTGATCGTCGGCTACGATGCCCGCCGCGGTGAACCGCGGGGCAAGGTAGCGGCCGGAATCCCGACGGGTGACTGCATCGATTGCCGGCGGTGCGTGCAGGTCTGCCCGACGGGCATCGATATCCGCCAAGGGCTGCAGATGGAATGCATCGCTTGCACATCCTGCATGGACGCCTGCGACGACATCATGACCAAACTGAAGCGGCCTGTCGGCTTGGTGCGATACGCCTCGCTCAACGAACTCAACGGCGGCAAGACGCAATACTGGCGCCCGCGCACCATCCTCTACGCAGCGCTGCTGGGCATCGGCGCGGTCGTCGCGGCGGTGTCGCTCAGCAGGATCCAGAAGGCGGGCTTCAAACTCACCCGTCAGCCTGGCGTCGACCTCTACACGGTCAGCAGCGGCGCCGTTTCCAACGTCTTCCGCGCCAAGATCCTCAACAAGCAAGGCCACGAGGTGCGCTTCTTCATCGAGACGGAGTCCAGTCCCGTGCCGGTGACCATCCTCAACCAAAGCACGGGCTTGGCCATCGGCCCAGAAGGAGAAGTCACCCTGCCCCTCGTGGTGTCGGTCGACCGCAAGGACTATACCGGCGAATTCAACCTCACGGTGCGACTGCGCAGCGAAGATGGCCAAACACGCCTGAAGCAGAAGCTGCATTTCCTCGGCCCGGACCCGACGGCCCAACCCCGCCCTCAACGATGAGGGGCCTCTGGCAACGCTACCCTTGGTTGCCGTTGGCGTTGCTGATGGTCGGCTTCATGCTCGCCTGGCTGGCTTGGCTCTGCACGGCGCTCCGCCACGCGCCGGAAACCATCCCCACCAGCCCCTCCACCCTCAGTGACCATGCTGCCGCCCGTTGAGACAGGCCTAGCGGCGTTCCTGGCCGGCTTAGCAGTCTCCCCGCACTGCGGGGCGATGTGCGCCCCGCTGACCTGCGCCCTCGGCCCTTGGCGTGGCACCGAAGCGCAACGGTTAGGCTTCACGACCGGCTACCACCTGGCGCGCATCGCCGTGTACGCCGCATGCGGGGCGATCAGCGGGCTCCTCGGCGCCCGTTTCGGTCGCTTCTTGGACGCCAACTTCTTCGCCTTCCTGCCCTGGGCCATGGCCGGGTTCCTCCTGCTCCTGGCCTGTGGGGTCGACCGTGGCCTCCCGCTGCCCGGTTTCCTGCGCAACCTCCAGGCCCGTTGGGTGCGTCTCAGCCAGCAACTCCCCACGTTCGTGGCCGGCCTCGCCCTCGGCAGCCTGACGCCGCTGTTGCCCTGCGGCCCATTGCACGCGCTCCTCGGCTTGGCCTTGATCAGCGCCAGCGCCGTGCACGGCGCGGAAATCGGTTTGGGCTTCGCCCTCGGCACGCTGCCTTTGCTCTGGGCCGCCCAGATGGGCTACCACCGCTTCGCCTTCAGCCTGGGTTCCGCCCAAGTCCTCCGCCTACGTCGCAGCCTCGCGGGCCTCGCCGCCCTCGTGCTCATCGTCAAACTGCTCTGGTTCCCCGCCTCGACCGGTGTCTGCCTCTGAATCCCCAGCCCCCTGCCGCCACTGCGGCTCTGCGATCCTAGATCGACGGGCCCCCGCAGGCTTTTGCTGCCAAGGGTGCGAGCAAGTGCATGGCCTCATCCTGAGCTGCGGGTTGGCACGGTACTACGAACTCCGCACGGAAGCCATCGCGCCGGTCGACGCGTCCATCTTGCGCGGCGGGGACTTCGAGTGGTTGCGCGCGGCCCAAGCCGCGGCCGAGCAATCCGGGACCCGCACCCTACGCCTCGGGCTGCGCGGCGTCTCGTGCATCGGTTGCGTCTGGCTCATCGAAAAGGCCTTGGCCGAAGACCCACGTCTGACGGCCGTCCGCGTCAACGCCCACCAAGGCGCCGTCACGCTTGCTTGGAACGCGGGCGCCGACCTCCCCGCCGCCGCCGAAAAGCTCTGCGCCTTCGGCTACCTGCTCGTCCCGGAGACCCAAGCCAGCCCAAGCGAAGACGGCCTGACGCTCCGCATCGGGCTGTGCGGGGCTTTCGCGATGAACGCGATGCTCAACGCCGTCCCCGGCTACATGGGGCTGCGAGCCGATGAAGCCTACGCCGGCGTCTTCCGGCTCCTCTCCGCAGGGTGTGCGACACTTTCTTTACTGGTCGGCGGCACATTCTTCCTCACGCGGGCGTGGGCAGGCTGGCGACATCGCCAACTGCACATGGACCTGCCGATCGCGCTCGGTTTGCTGGCGGCCTACGGCACCTCTTTCGTCGGTTGGGCCTGGGCCATGCCAACGTTGGAATACTGGGACTTCGTCAGCCTGTTCACCTTCCTCATGCTCGTGGGACGCTGGACGCAAGAGCGCGCCATCGAAGCCAACCGACGTCGTCTGCCGGCCTCCTCGCCGGCGCTGCGCACGGTGCCGGTCTACGCGGATGAGACCAGCCGCACGCCCCTCCGGCAAATTCCCGTGGAAGCACTCAAGGTGGGGGACCTCTACGGCGTGCCGACCGGTCAAGTAGCGCCCGTGTGCGGACGGCTCCTGGGCACTGACGCCGAACTCAGCCTCGTCTGGATCAATGGCGAATCCGAGCCGGTTACTTACCCACAGGGCCGGCTCATCCCGTCCGGCGGACTGAACCTAGGCGCGCAGGAGATCCGCCTCCGCGCCGCCGAGAACTGGGCCGATTCCATGGTCCGCAAACTGAGTGAGGCCGCTGGGGACGGCGCATTCCAACCACGCACCTTGGAACGGATCCTGACGGCATACCTGGGGACCGTCATCGTCATCGCGCTGCTCGGCGGCGGGCTGCGAGGGTGGCTGACGCAGGACTGGCCGGCGGCCCTGCAAGCGGCCATCTCCGTCTTGATCGTTTCCTGTCCTTGCGCCATCGGCCTGGCTTTCCCGCTGGCGACGGAACTGGCCGTGGGCGCGCTGCGCCGGAGCGGCGTCTACGTGCGCGACCCACGCATCTGGGAACGCACGCTGTCGGTCCGTCGCGTGGTCTTCGACAAGACGGGGACGCTGAGCCTCGAGACGCCGCGCCTGACGAACCCCGAGGCCTTGCACGGCCTCGCTCCCGCCGAGCTAGCAGCCTTGGCCGCATTGGTGGACCAGAACCTGCACCCCTTCGGGCGCAGCCTCCGTGAAGCCATGGGATCCGCCACTGTCCGGACCGCGGAAGGCAGACTCGAAAGCATCCCTGGGCTGGGCATGGCGTTCGTGGACTCTGCTGGCGTCCGCTGGACGTTGGGCCGTCCAGACTGGCACCAAGCCTCGGTCGGCGCGGCGCCAGGGGCGCAGACCGAATTCTCCCGTCAGGGCGAACGCTTGGCCCTCTTCAGCTTCCAAGAAGAACCGCGCCCCCATGCCGCCGAGGAGATCGCCGCCCTGCGCGCCCAAGGGCTCGAGGTGTTCGTGCTCTCCGGTGATCGCCCCTCGAAGGTCGCCACGCTGCTGCAGGCGGTCGGGCTCCCCATGCACGCCGGCCTCGGCGATTTAAGCCCCGCCCAGAAGGCGGCGTGGATCCGCCAGCACGACGGCCGCCACACCTTGATGGTCGGAGACGGCGCCAACGACGCCCTCGCCTTCACCGAAGCGACGCTACGCGGCACGCCGGTTGTCGACCTCAGCCTGCTCGAGCAGAAAGCCGACTTCTATCTCCTCGGACGCGACCTCCGCGGGCTGAGCCGACTCTTCGCCGTGGCCCGCCGCCGCCGCCGCGTGCTGACGGAAGTCTTCCTCTTCACGCTCACCTACAACGTGCTCGTCATCGCGCTTGCGCTCGCCGGCTGCATGTCGCCCCTGCTCGCCACCATCCTCATGCCAGCCAGCGCCATCCTGACCTTGCTGCACGTCACGGCCCGCTTGCGCCGCGGGTGAAGCGTCCGGCAGCCGGCCAGACCGGCCGCAGACGTCCCCAAACAAGAAGCCCCGGCAGGAACCGGGGCTTCGGAGGAGTCGGGACTCAGGGCTTAGCCTTCGCCACCTTCGCTGTCACCGCCGCGTTCGCGGAAGGGACGGCGCTCGCCGCGTTCCGGACGGTCGCCACGGGGGCGGTCCATCGGCTTCGGGGCGGGGGTGTATTCGCGGCCTTCCTTCTCGGCGATGGCGGCGCGGCGCGAGAGGCGCACGCGGCCCTTGTCGTCGATGCCGACGCACTTCACGATGATCTCGTCGCCGAGCTTGACGATGTCTTCGACGCGGTTGACGCGGAAGTCAGCGAGCTCGGAGATGTGCACGAGGCCTTCCTGGCCCGGGAGGCATTCGACGAAGGCGCCGAATTCCTTGACCGAGCGGACGATACCCTTGTACGTCTTTTCGAGTTCGATCTGGGCCGAGATGAGGTTCACCTCGTTGACCGCGCGGGCCAGCTTTTCGCCGTCCGTCGCGAAGATCGTGACCCAACCGGAATCGTCCTGGTCGATGTCGATCTGGCAACCCGTATACTCGGTGATGCGCTTGATGTTCTTGCCGCCCGGACCGATGAGCGCGCCGATCTTGTCGGACGGGATCTTGATGCGGTGGGTGCGGGGGGCGCAGGGCTTCAGTTCCGGACGGGTCGACGGCATCACCTGACCCATGATGTCGAGGATGGCGTCGCGGGAGACCTTGTTCTGGGCGATGGCTTCCTTGGCGATGCCGATCGGCAGGCCGTGGATCTTGAGGTCGAGCTGGAAGGCGGTGATGCCTTCGCGCGTGCCGCAGATCTTGAAGTCCATGTCGCCGTAGTGGTCTTCGGCGCCGATGATGTCGGTGAGCACGCGGTGCTTCACGATCTGGCCGCTCTGGTCTTCGGTCACGAGACCGCAGGAGATGCCGGCCACCGGGGCCTTGATGGGCACGCCGGCGTCGAGGAGCGCGAGGGTACCGCCGCAGACGGAGGCCATCGAGGTGGAGCCGTTGGATTCCATGATCTCGGAGACGAGACGGATGGAGTACGGGAAGTCCTGTTCGGAAGGCAGCACGGAGAGCAGCGAGCGCTCGGCGAGGTTGCCGTGGCCGGTTTCGCGGCGGCTGGTCATGCCGAAGCGGCCCGTCTCACCGACGGAGAACGGAGGGAAGTTGTAGTGGAGGAGGAACGAGCGCTTGCTCGGGCCGCCGGTGATGGCGTCGACTTCCTGGGCGTCCTTGGAGGTGCCGAGGGTGGCGAGCACGAGGCCCTGGGTTTCGCCGCGCTGGAAGAGCGACGAACCGTGGACGCGCGGGAGGACGTCGACCTCGCAGGAGATCGCGCGGAGGTCCAGGGGCTTGCGGCCGTCGGCGCGCTCGCCGCTCTGGATGATGGCGTTGCGGTAGACCTTCTCCTGGAGCTTCTCGAAGGCCATCTTGATCTGGCGGGCGTCGAAGACGTCGCCGAGCTCGGCCTTGCAGGCGGCCTTGGCCTTCTCGACCACGGCCTTCACGGCGTCGCCGCGTTCCTTCTTGGACGCGAGGAAGATCGCCTTCTTCAGCTGGTCGCCTTCGTTGGCGACGCGTTCGCAGATCGCGAGGGCCTTGGCTTCGCAGACGACGAGCGGGAACTGGCGCTTGGCCTTGGAGTACATCGCGGCGAGCTTGCGCTGGGCGGCGATGATCGGCTGGATGGCCTTCTGGGAGTATTCGAGGGCGGCGATGAAGTCGGCTTCCGGGAGCTGGTCGGCGGAACCTTCGATCATCATCATGTCCTTCTCGTTGCCGACGTAGATGAGGTCGAGGTCGGACTGGTACTGCTCTTCGTGCGTGGGGTTGACCACGAACTGGCCGTTGATGCGACCGAGGCGGATGCCGGCGATCGGGCCGTTCCACGGGATGTCGGAGCAAAGGAGCGCGGCGGAAGCGCCGTTCACCATGAGCACGTCGGAGTCGTTGATCTGGTCAGCCGAGAGCAGCAGGCCGATCACCTGGACTTCGTTGAGGAAGCCTTCAGGGAAGAGCGGGCGGAGCGGGCGGTCGCAGAGGCGGGAGGTGAGGATTTCCTTGTCGGAAGGCTTACCTTCGCGACGGAAGTA
>RFQN01000077.1 GCA_009924965.1 Verrucomicrobiota bacterium | reverse complement strand
CGGGCCGCAAGGAAGTCATCGACATCCTCCGCCAGCAGAGTCGCCCGTACCTTTTCTCCAACACGCTCGCCCCGACCATCGCCGCGACCACGCTGGCGATCCTCCAGCTGCTGAACGACTCGACCGAATTGCGCGATCAGCTCATGGCCAACGCGGCCTACTGGCGGAAGGGCCTGACCGAGCTTGGGTTCACGCTCCAGCCCGGCGAGCACCCCATCGTGCCCGTGATGCTAGGCGACGCCGTCCTCGCCCAGAAGTTCGCCGCCGCGCTCCTCGACCATGGCGTCTACGCCGTCGGCTTCTTCTTCCCCGTCGTCGCCCAAGGCAAGGCGCGCATCCGCACGCAGTTGTCAGCGGCCCACACGCGGGCGGAGCTCGACCAAGCCCTCGCGGCCTTCGCGGCGGCCAAGCGTGCGTGCGGCGCATGAGGGGCTTGCAGGTTTCGTTCAGGTCGTTAGCGGTCTAGGTATGTCCGACCGCCAACAAGACCTCGAAGAGAAGCTGGCCTTCCTGCAGCGCCACATCGAACAGCAGGACCGTGCTTTCTTGGAGCTTTCCAAGGAGGTCTCGGCCTTGGCCGCGCGCTTGGCCCGGACGGAAGCCAAAGTCACGGCGCAGGCGAGCGATGCTGAGGGTGGCCCGCCGGCCGACGAGCGTCCGCCGCACTGGTAAGCCGATGTGCGGCCGCGTCACGCAGTTCTCGCGCTGGGAGGAAATCGCGCGGAGCCTCGGGGCTCCGTCGGTGTCCGTCGCGCCGCGTTTCAACATCTCCCCGGGCACGCCGCTGCTCAGTTTGCGCCGCGAGCAGGGTCGGTTGCTCACCGAGCCTTTGTTCTGGGGCTTCACGCCGGCCTGGGCGGCGCCCGAGGCGGGCGAGGCCGGCCACGCGAACGCGCGGGTCGAAGGCATCTTCGACAAGCCGACCTTCCGCGAGGCCGCCCGTCTGCGCCGCTGCCTCGTCCCCGTCGATGGCTATTACGAGTGGAAGACCGAAGGCCGGTTCAAGCTGCCCTATTATTTCCGCGCCGCCGACGGCGGACCGCTGGCGTTCGCCGGACTCTGGTCCTTGCAGGTCGTCCCCGGTGGCCCGCCACGCCGTTCCCTTTGCTTGCTGACCGTCTCGCCTAACCGCGAAGCCGCCGAGGTCCATTCGCGGATGCCGGTCCTCCTGCCGCCGGAAAAGCGCAGCGAGTGGTTGTCCGAGCGGGCCTTGGAGCCGGCGGCTTTCGCGGCCTTCGCGCAGACGGCGCCGGATCGCTCGCTCTCCCTGCAGCGCGTCTCCGCGGACGTGAACCGCGTGGGCATCGACGCGCCTCATCTGGTCGAGCCGTTGCGCGGCTCCATGGATCAGCCGGACTTCCTGGGAGATTTACTTGGCTGACTTTTAGAATTAAGATACAAACTCCTTCGCATGCCTGCGCCCTTTCAGTCGCCGAAGATCGTTCCCAAGCCCTGGGGGCGCGAGATTTGGTACGCCGACCAAGCGGCGTATGCCGGCAAGGTATTGGAAGTCACCGCGGGGAAGCGCCTGAGCTTGCAGTACCACGAACGGAAGACGGAGACCTTGTATCTCCTGTCTGGTCGCGTGTTGCTGACGTATCGGCCCTTGGCCGCCGGCGACGTTCCGGCCGCCGCCGCGCTTGGCGCCGAGCACGAGCATCTCTGGGAGGCCGGGCAGGCGTTGCACATCCCGGTCCGGACGATCCACCGCTTTGCGGCGGTCACCGACGCGGTCCTGCTGGAGGTCTCCACGCCCGACCTGACGGATGTCGTCCGTCTGCAGGATGACTATGCTCGACCTGCCCGCGATTAGGCCCCTAATGGAGGGGCATGCGTAAAGTCCTCGCTTTCGACCTGGGTGGCACGAAGTTCGCGTTCGGCGTGGTGGCCGAAGATGGCACCGTCCTCGGCTCTGGCCGCGTGGAGACCTGGGCCGAAAAAGGCGCCGCCCAAGCGGTCTCCCGCGTCGCCGCGGCGGCTCACCAGCTCTTGGCTGACCTGAAGCTACAGCCTTCCGACCTCTGCGCCCTCGGCATCGCTTCACCTGGCCCGCTCGATACCGTCCGCGGCTGCGTGGACGGCTCCCCAAACCTGCCGGGCTGGACCGGTTACCCGATCGAAGGCGAGCTCAGCAAGTCCTTCGGCGGCCTCCCCGCCCGCATCGACAACGACTGCAACGCCGCCGCCTTGGGCGAGTACCTTTTCGGCGCCGGCAAGGGCAAGAAGAACGTCGTCTACATCACCATCTCCACCGGCATCGGCGGCGGTGCCGTCATCGACGGACGCCTCATGCGCGGCGCCAATGGTAACGCCGCTGAACTCGGCCACATCCCCCTGACCATGGATGGCCCGCGTTGTGGTTGCGGGAACCACGGTTGCTGGGAAGCTTACGCCTCGGGCACGGCCATCGCCCGTCGCACGCGCGAAGCCTTGTCGGCGGGGCGCGCTTCGAGCATCACCGGCTTTGCCGGGAGCATCGAGCAGGTCACGACGCACCATCTCTTCCAGGCGCTCACGCAGAAGGATCCCCTCGCCGTCGAGATCTGGGACCAGTCCATCGACTACCTCGGCCGCGGCCTCGGCGCCGTCATTAACACCTTCAACCCCGATGTCATCGTGGTGGGCGGCGGCGTCACCGCCGCGGGCGATGCGCTCTTCGTCCCGATGCGCGCGAAGGCCAACCACTACGCCTTCCCGCGCCTCGCCGCCGTCTGCAGCATCGTGCCAGCCGCGCTCGGCGGCAACGTGGGCGTGGTCGGGGCCGCCGCCTGCGCCTTCGAGGCGGCCGTCTAATTCATGCGACCTTTCGCTGCCTTCATGCTCGCCGTCACGCTTCCTCCGGAGACGGCGGCCTACGCGGAGGCGGGGGATGACTTGGGTGCGTAAGCCCGGACCCGTTGATGCGCGTCTCGGTCGTCATCCCAGCCTTTAACGAGGAGAAGCTCCTCCCGCGTACGTTGGCGGCGGTCACGGTGGCCGTCGGTGCCTTCCAGGCCCGCGGCTGGGAAAGCGAGGTCGTCGTCTGCGACAACAACTCCACGGACCGCACGGCCGAGCTGGCCCGCGCGGCCGGGGCGACGGTCGTCTTCGAGCCGATTAATCAGATCGGCCGGGCCCGCGATGCGGGCGCCCGCGTCGCCACGGGCGAGTGGCTGATCTTCATCGACGCCGACTCCTGGCCCTCGGCCGAGCTCTTTGCGGACATCGCCGACGCCATCGCTGGTGGTCGCCATCTCGGAGGCGGCAGCACCGTCGCCTTGGAGCCAGGCACGCCCTTCTTCGCGCGTTTCTTCTGCGGATGTTGGAACACCGTCAGCCGCCTTGCGCGTTGGGCCGCCGGTTCCTGCGTCTGGGTCGAAGCCTCGGCCTTCCGGGCCGCGGGCGGTTTCGGCACGGAGTTCTTTGCCGGGGAGGAAGTCTTCCTGAGTCGCCGTTTGCATAAGGTCGCGCGCGAGCGGCGCCTCCGTTTCCAGGTCTTAGCCGCGCACCCCTTGGCGACCTCTTCACGCAAGCTCAAGCTCTACACGTTCACCGAGTCCGTGCGTTTCTTCGGGCGGATGTTCTTCAGCGCGGGACGCGCCGCGAAGGATCCGCAGGCCTGCCACCTTTGGTACGACGGCCGCCGCTGAGCGTCACAGCCGTTGGCGCTTCCAAGCGGGGATCGGGAACGCCGTCACGCGGTCCGAAGCGACCTCCACCGGGTCGCGTGGGCGCAGGGCCTTGGCTTGGGCCTCCGTCACGATGGCATAATGCCGGGCCGCGGTGATGCGGTCCGCGACCTCCCAGCACTGCTCCGCCTGGTTCACCCACTGGCTGGTCGGGAGCTGGCGCAGGTCGTACGGCTTGGAATAGCTGCGCAGCGTCTTGCGCGGGCCTTTGGCGTATTCGTGGAAGTAGGACATCACCAGTTCGCGAACACTGCGGTAGATCGGGTCGCGCCAGCGGAGGCAGACGTAGTTGGTCTTGGAGATCGCGCCCCAGCGCCCGTTGACCCGGAAGGGCGCGATGACGTGATCCATGTCGCGGTGCGCGGAGAGGTCGATGAGCAAGGGCGGGTGGCCTTGCAGCCAAAGCGCGAAGGCCGCGATCATCGCTCCTTCGATGCAATGGGCGCAGTTGGCAGTGAGCGCCGCCTGCACCGAGCGGGCAGTATCCCCGTCGGGCTCGAAGTTCTGGGGCAGCTTGGCCAAGAAATCTTGGATCTGACGGGGCGTCGTCAGTCCGGCGAGCCGCTTGGCCTGCGCGAGCGGCAGGCCGCGGCGTTGGGCCAAGCGGATGCGGGCAGGGGAGGGCATGACGACCTCGCGACCTTAACCCCGCCGCGGGTTTCCCTCAAGGCGTATCCCGTCGCAGGGTCTTTCGGATTGGCAGCCATGCGGACCTGCTTATCAACGAGGCTCCGTCATGCCTCTCTTCGACTTTCATTGCGCCGCCTGCGGCCAAGACTTCGAGCTCCTGGTGCGCTCCGCCAAGGAAAAGCCGGCCTGTACCCATTGCGGTTCGGAGCAGGTCGAGAAGCAGCTCGCATTGATCGCCGTCAAAGGGCTGAAGTCCGACCACGTCCACACGGGCTCCTGCGGTTGCGGGAAGGCGCCGGGCTCCTGCGGCGCCAACTAAGATGGATCTGTCGCCCGAGCATCTCCGCTGGTCCTTGCTCCAGCTGATCCTCCTGGTGGCCTCGATTGGCCTCCATGAATTCGGGCACGCTTGGGTCGCCGACCTGCGGGGCGATCCGCTCCCGCGCCTGCAGGGACGGGTGACCTTGAACCCCTTCGCCCACGCCGACCCCATCGGGACGTTGCTGATTCCGGGCATCATGATTTTCTTCAACCCAGGCTTCGGCCTCATCGGCTGGGGCAAGCCGGTCCAGATTTCGCTCCCTAACCCCGCCACCCGGCGGATGGACGACATCCTCATCACGCTGGCCGGCCCGGCCATGAACCTGGTCCTCTGCCTCGTTTTGGCCTTCATCGGCGTGGTCATGGACGTCTCCTGGGCCCATCCCGAGACCCATAACCTCGGTAAATTCCTCGTCTACGGGATGCTCATGAACGTGGGGTTGCTCTGCTTCAACCTCATCCCCATCCCGCCGCTGGACGGCTCCCGGGTCCTGTACCGCCTAGGCGTGTATTCGCTGGAGTTCTTCACGATGCTGAGCCGCTACAGCTTCATCATCCTGATCATCCTCATCAACCTCCCCGGCTTTGGCCGAATGATTTGGACGCTGGAGAGCCTCATCTTGACCCCCATCCTCGACGTCGTGCCGGTGGGGTTTCAGGAGCTCTTCGTGCGGGTCCTGCGTGGATAGCCCCACCTTCGTCTTGCCTATTTTTGGCCCAAGGCTGAAGGTGTGGGCATGCAGACCCTTGGTGAACGACTTCAGGAAGCGCGTCAGCGCTTGGGCGTGACTTTGCGCGAGGCCGCGGAGTTCACGAAAATTCGGACCGATTACCTCCAAGCGATGGAGGCCAACCAGTTCGAATCCATTCCCTTGGCCGAAGTCTATAAGCGTGGCTTCGTGAAGGTCTACGCCCGCTACCTCCGTCTCGACGACGAGAAGGCCTGCTCCGACTTCAACACGCACCATTCCGTCCGCGCCGCGCGCCGTCCCCTCGATGCCGCTGGCCAGGAAGAAGAAGTGCCCTTCGAACCCGCCGAAGGCGGCAGCCTCTCGGTGAACCGCGACACCATCCTCTGGATCGTCCTCGGGGTGGCGCTCACGGCCTTGTTTGCCTGGGTGTTTTTTCACTGAGCTCGTCCTCCGGGACGAGCCAACCGCCGCAGTCTAAGAAAGTCCCGCCGCCGGTCGTCCTGGTGGGACGTCCGCACTTGGTGGGGATCACCGCCTTGCAGAGCGGCACGAGCTGTCTCCTGCGCGAAATCAATTCCGGGGAGATCCGTTACAACCAAGTCTTGGGTGTCCGAAACAAGGAAATTTACGTCACGGTTAAAGGGGGCTTCACGATCACCTCCAACGCGATCGAGTGCCTGATTGTGTCCATCGACGGCACGACTTATAATACGCCCGAGCTTTTCGGTCGCCAGGTAGCGAGGTTCGAAGACGTCGAATCGGTGCCGCCGCCGCAGCCCCCGCCCCCGTCTAAGTCGGTACCGGCAAAGACCGCACCGGCGAAGACGACGCGCGCCCGTTGAGGGGACCGCTGGGCGAGCCGCAGTTGACCGCGGCAGGTAGAGGGCTATGGTGGGCCTTGCCTTGCCACCACGTCCCGACCATCGCGTTCTTGTGCTTAACCGCCTTTGGCAGCCGGTGAACATCGTCGGCACCTTGCGCGCGATGAGCCTGCTGTTCCGCGGGCGCGCGTCCGTCGTGCATTCGGACGAATCCGGACACCGTGTCTTCGCCGCCGCCGAGTGGGTTTCCTATTCCTTGGCCACGCCGCCGCCGGCCGCGGAAGCCGTCCGGTCCCCGTGCATCGTGCTGCGCATGCCGCGCGTCCTGCTCCTTGGCGCCTACGACCGTGTGCCGCGGCGCGAGATCCGCTTCAGCCGCCGCAACGTCTACCTCCGCGACGCGCATACTTGCCAGTATTGCGGCCGCGTCTTCCGCGAAGAAGAGCTCAACCTCGACCACGTCGTTCCGCGCGACGTCGGCGGCAAGACCAACTGGGAGAACATCGTGACCGCTTGCGTGCGGTGTAATTCGCGTAAGGCGAACCGGCTGCCCGAGCAGGCGGGCATGAGCTTGCGTCGCCCTCCGGTGAAGCCGAAGTGGCGCCTCGTCGTGGCCTCGTCCTTGGCACCCGACGAGCAGGCCGCTTGGAAGGAGTTCCTCGAGGTCGCGCC
>RFQN01000076.1 GCA_009924965.1 Verrucomicrobiota bacterium | reverse complement strand
GGCGGCGAGGGCGGGGTCGCCGGCGCTGACCACGGCGAGTGGCCCAGGCAAGGCTTGGCGGGCGTAGGCCGTGAGCAGCGCGACGTCATGCGCGCGCTGGACGAGCAAGCAGTCGTTATAGCCGAAGGTGTAGGCGGGCACCTCGCGGGTCTCCTTGACCTTGCGCGTGCGCGTCACCGGGGCGCCGCCTTGCAGGTAGAGGTCGGCGGCGAGCACGGTGAGCCCTTGGTCGAGCAAGAATTGGAAATCTGCGCGCACTTGGCCGCTGGCGTCGCGTAGGGTCGCTTGCCCGCCCTCGCGGAGCCAGAGCACCGTGCGGCCGTTCGGTTTGGCTGGCCTTAAGCAGGTGAAGCGGACCTCTTCGCCGCGGCCGGTGTGGGTCAAGCGGCCATGCGTTTCCGTGTGAATACCGAGCGGTTGGCTGGGCTCGCTGACGACCTGTAGCTGGTCCGGGCGGACGGCTGGGCCTAGCAGCGCCTGCGCGTAGCTGCGGACCCAGCGACGGCGCTCGTCGGTCGGCGCTTCGCGGAGCTGCGTCGCGGCGTCGTCGGCGAACCACCGGAGCAGCCGGCGTTCGAAGTCGGGCGACGCCGCGGCGGGCGCGGCGTGGGTGTCGTCCCAGACGGACAACTCGGCTTTAGTCAGCACATGGTAGTCGCGTTCGACGATGGGGGACGGCAGGCCGAGGCGGAAGTGGGTGTTGAGCCAGCCGTAGAAAGCCGCGCGGGCGGCCCGGTTGTAGTTGTGCGGCGAGGCCTCGTCGCGGTGCAGCATCACCGCCTCCGGGTGTCCGAGCTTCGTGTACAGTTGCCGCAGTTCCGGGAAGCCTAGGCGGGACATGTCCTTGGTCCAGTCGTTGGCGGTCGTCATCCCTTGTGGCTTCGGCGCGAACAGCGCGGCGAAGTGGACGTTCCCTTGGTCGATGCGGAGGAGCGAGGCGTTCTCGCAGGAGCAGCCGCCTTGCATCGCCGTCGACACCATCACCGCCGGGAAGGACAGCGCGATGCGCTCGTCGAGCGCCGCCAGCATCATCGTCTGCGTGCCGCCGCCGCTGGCGCCGGTCGCCGCGACGCGGGTCGGGTCGACGTCGGGCAGGGACAGCACGAAGTCGACGCTGCGCAACGCGTTCCACGTCTGCAGGCCCATGACCGACTGCAGGCGGGCCTCTGCCGGCGCGCTGTAGAGGCCCCATGCTTGCGGATCGTTCATCTCCGGGCGGGCCTTCGCGAAGCGATGGATCACCGCGGGGGCGAACTGGACCGAGTCGGAATCGCTCAGCGTGTCCCACTGCCAGACGATGCAACCCATGCGGGCCAGCTGGACGCAGAGCGATTGGAAGCGACTTTGGCCGCCTTCGGCGAACTGCTCTTGGCCGGTGGCGATTTCCTTGCGGACGAAGTCGGCGTCCTGCACGAGGAAGCGCGCGTCTTTCCAATGGCCATGCGCGAAGAGCACGGCGGGCGCCTTGCCCACTACGTTTTTGGGACGGTAGAGGTTGCCGGTGACGAACAGCCCGGGAGCGCTTTCGAAGTAGACCTTCTCGATGGTGTAGTCGCCGCAGTCGCGTTTCCCGTGGATGACCGCGTTTAAAGGCGTGCGGGTCGGCAGCGGCAACAGCCCGAGGGCCACCTGCAGGCGGTTGCGTACCTGCGCCTGCTGTGCGGCCCAAGCGGCGCCGTCGGTCGGCGGGGTGAACGGAAATGGCCCGTTCAAGTCACGGAGCGGGCCATCGCGGCGGTCGGCGCCGAGGACGGCCGCCGTGGCAGCCACGGCCAGGAGCAGGGCGGGGAAGCGGGGCATACTGATGGATAGCAACGTTGGCTGAGTTCGGGAATCCGAAAAGCATTCGTCTCAGCAGCATCCCGCCCCGCATCGCTGAGCTTTGGCGGGTTTCGTCGCCAAATCGACCAGTTTGCTTAGGCGCGGCGGCAAAGGCGCCCGCCGATAGTACGACCAACGTCCTTCCTTGCGGACCTTCACCAAGCCGCACTTGCGGAGCATCGCCAAGTGGCGGGAGACCGTCGGTTGGTTACGCCGAACCTCTTCCTGCAGATCGCACACGCAGACCTCCTGCCGGCCGATCCTCGCCAGCAGCCGGAGTCGCGTGGCATCCGAAAGCCCATGGCATACCATCTCCGTAGTAGGGAACGATGGCTTGCGATTGGCGTTGCTCATGGCTTCAGCATGCATACGCTCATCCGTATGCAATCCCTGAAGCCATTGCCTATGACCGTCGCCGACTTCCGGCAGGCCCTGTTGGCTCAACCAGGCTTGGCCATGCGCTTCCGGCTGCCGAGCGGCGCCCTGACGCCCATCCATGCGCACTTGACCGAAGTGGCGCGGGTGGAGAAGCGCTTCATCGATTGCGGCGGCACCGTGCGCACGGCCGTGTCGGCGCGTCTGCAGCTGTGGACCGCTGATGACACCGACCATCGCGTCGGGTGCGCCAAGGCCGCGCAGGTGCTGGAGCGTGGCGCGGCTTTGTTGGGCTCCACCGACCTTCCCTTGGAAGTGGAGTATGACTACCCGCTGCTGACCGTCTTCCCGGTCGTCGGGTCGGTCGTCGAAGACGGCGCCCGCGTCTTCCTGCTGGGTACGTTGCAGACCGATTGCCTGGCGCCGGACGTCTGCACGCCGCAGGCTTGCCAGCCGGGCAGCGGCTGTTGTTAACCTCCAGCTCTTTCCCTTAAGCCATGGCTCGCCCCCTCATCCTCATTCTCTGCACCGGCAACTCCTGCCGCAGCCATCTCGCCGAAGCCATCCTCCGCCGGGCCTTGGGGGGGCTTGCGGACGTCGCCAGCGCTGGGTCCAAGCCGGCGGGTTATGTGCATCCCATGGCCTTGGAAGTGCTGAAGGAGATCGGCTTGGACGCCTCGGCGCACCATTCGAAGCACCTGAACGAGTTCCTCCAGAAGCCCGTGAGCACGGTGATCACCGTCTGCGGGAACGCCGACCAGGTCTGCCCCGTGTTCCCGGGCCAATTAAACCGCTATCATTGGGGCTTCAGCGACCCGGCCCATGCCACCGGCACGCCGGAGGAGATTCGGGCGGAGTTCCGCCGGGTCCGCGACCAGATCCGTCTGGTCTTTGAGGCCTATGCCGCTGGCCTGAAGGAAGCCGCTGGGGCCCGTTAAGGCGAGTTTAAGGCCGTGCGGTGGTAAGGGTTTGCATCGGGCTGGGCTCCACCTACACCGATGTTTCCCCTAGGCCCCTCTTAGGGGCTTTCCCCAGACCCTATGCTGCCCCTCGCCACAGCCTTGGCCGTGCTTTTGCTCACGGCGCTCGCGGAGTGGCTGCATGTCCGGCGCATCCGGGCGGTGGGCCGCCTGGCTTTCGGCCCGGCCGGGCGTGGTCGGGCTTGGACGGCGTGGGTACCTTGGCTCCGCCCCTTGGCCTATGCCGCCTTTGCCTGGGGCTTGGCCGTGATGGTGCAGCTGCATTTTGCGGAACAAGACGGCCAGAAGCCGTCGGCCAAGGAGCCGGCCCGGTTGATCTTCGTGGCCGACCTTTCGCCGAGCATGAAGCTGAAGGACGCGGGACCGGACGGTAAGCTGACGCGCCAAGAGCGCGTCCGTGAATCCGTCGAGGGCGTGCTGATGCGCGTCGGCGGCGACCTGCGCTATGGCGTGGTGGGTTTCTATACCGACGCCCATGCCGTGGTGATGGAAGCACGGGACCCCGAACTCGTCCGCAATGTCTTCAACGGCCTCCCCGTGCAGTTGTTGATGCGCGGCGGCAAGACCGACCTCGGTACGGCCATCAACCATGCCTTGAAGGAAGTGGCCAACTTGCCCGAAGGTTCCGCCCGCCTCCTCATCTATAGCGATGGGGATACGATCCCGCTGCAGCCGATCGCGCCGCGTCCGAAGTCCGTCAAGCAAGTGATGGTGCTGGGCGTGGGCAACCCGCACAAAGGGCTCTTCATCGACGGCCACCAGTCGCGGCAGGATCCGGAGTCCTTGGGCGCGATCGCGCGTTCCTTGGGCGGCACCTATTACGACCTTAATGAGAAGCACCTCTCCACCGAGGCGCTGGGCGACCTCGTGGTGAAGTCCCCGTTGCCGAAGTCGGGGCTCGACCTCGAGCAATGGGCCATGTTGGCGATGCTGCTTGGTTCGCTCTTCCTGTCGTTCTTGCCGGTAGCCTTGCAGTATTTCGGCTCGGATTGGCGGGCCCAGGACGCCTTGGAGGGGGCTGCCCGATGAGAAAAGCTTTCGTGTTGCTCTGGCTGCTGTGTCCGGTGGCCGTGCTGACCTATCATTTCAACTATGGGCAGGCGGAGCTGGCCCGGGAGCAGGCCCGCGAGCGCCTCGTCCATATCCGCGAACTCGAGCAGGCGAAGGAGCCCGACTGGGAACTCATCTTGGCCGAGTACGACAAGGTCGCCGCCCAGTTGCCGCCCAACGATCATCCCCGCGCGCGCCATCAGGTCCGTTTGGCGAAGGCCAAGGCGCGCCTCGAGATGCTCGACGTGGCCGGTGCCTTGACGGACCTCACCCAATTGCTGGCCGAGTCGGCCGCCGCGAGCGGCGAGGACGCGCCGACGACCCGTGCGATCCGCGAGACCCAAGGGAAGGCTTTCTATTACGCAACCTCGCTGCTGCGCGCGAGCGGCGCGACGGAAGATGAATGGCGTCCTTACGCCGAGCGGACCCGGCAGGTGTTCCGTTACCTCGCCGAGCACCAGGACGAGACCGCCCTCGCCGAATACGAGCAGCGCGTCGAAAAGGAATTCCAGAAATCCGTCCGCACCCATTTGACGCCATGAACCGACTCCTCCTTGCCACCAGTTTCCTCTGCGCCGCTGCAACCGCCCAAGAGGCCGCTCCTGCCAACGTCGAAGGCATCAAGGGCGTCGACCAACGCGGGGCGCCGCGCGTCAAGCCGGTGGATCCGACGCAGGCGAAGTCCGCGCAGGCGGTCCCGCAACAGGCCCAGCCGATCGCGCAGCCTGTGAAGGCAGCGCCCCAGGAAGGCCAAGCTGTCGAGCAGCCGGCCAAGGCGATGGGGCAGGGCGGCCAAGCCGTCCCTCAAACCGCCCAAGCGGACGGTCAGGCAGGTAAGCCCGTCGAGCAGCAAGCCACGGCCGCAGGTCAAGGCGGCAAGCCGGTTGAACAATCTGCCCAAGCCGCTGGCCAAGGTGGTAAACCTGTAGAGCAGCAGGCCAAGGCTGCCGGACAAGGTGGCAAGCCCGTGGAACAATCCGCTCAGGCCGCAGGGCAAGGCGGCAAACCTGTCGAGCAGCAAGCGACCGCTGCTGGCCAGGCCGCCAAGCCGGTCGAGCAAGGTGCCACGGCCGCCGGACAAGGTGGCAAGCCCGTCGAACAATCCGCTCAGGCGGCCGGCCAAGGCGGCAAGCCCGTCGAACAATCTGCCCAAGCTGCGGGTCAAGGCGGTAAGCCGGTGGAGCAACAAGCCACCGCTGCTGGCCAAGGGGGTAAACCTGTGGAACAACAAGCCACCGCCGCAGGGCAGGGTGCGAAAGGTGCCCAGCCTGTGGCCACGCCCCCTCCGCAAGGCGTGGGACAAGCCGAGGGCGTTAAGGCTGGCGCCGCGGGCGGCGTCCGCGCCGTGACGGGCGTCGGCGGCATCGATGCCGAGAAACTCCGCAACCTCGAGGCCGCGCTCCAAGCCAAGCCGCAGGAAGGTCCTGTCGACCCGAAGAAGCTCCGCGCCGCGGCTCAATTGCTGGGCGACCCCAAGCCGGGTCCTGAGCCCAAGCCGGTCGAGAAGACCGACGCGCGTTCGCTGCTCAATGAATTCAAACTCCCGGAAGGCTCCTAATTTCTCTCTTTAAACTCCCAAGCTCCATGCGAACCACGCTCCCCTGCGGACTCCTCCTTGCCTTGCTGGCGTTGGCCCCATTGGCCTCCGCGCAGTCGGCCCCCGCGCTCGACCCGAAGACGCAGGCGCAGTACGAGAACCTGCTTAACCATAAGTTCTCGCGCGACCTGTCCGAGGTCTTCACCGCCCTCGAGCGCGCCAGCAAGATCGAGGCCTCGACGGCCGCCGACACGCGCTTCCTGCATAGTTTCCGCTTGGGCGATTGGACGCAGATCCGCACCGAGCTCGGCCAGCTGCCGCCCGACTTGGCCCGCCGCATCTTCGACAAGATGCTGGCCGACCTCACCGAGCGTCAGAAGAGCGGGATGAAGCTCGACGACATCCTGGCCTTGGTCGATGCGGTGCCCGGCGAGCTGAACGACGCCGAACTCCGCAAGGTCGGTGAACTGCTGTCCAACAGCGTGCCGCCGAACGAGTCCTTCTGGCTGGCCGATCGCCTGCGCCGCGGCACCGCGAAGCTGGGCGGTAAGGATCCCGCTCGCCGTTTGGCCGCCGGTCGCGTGCTGCTCGCCGGTGGTTTCAAGGAGCTCGCCTTGACCTACCTGCCCGAGCGCGACCGCCTCGATGAGATCAAGGACGAAGCCCTCCGTCAGGAAGTCGCCGCGTTCCTGTCGGCCGAGCAGGCCAGCGAATTCGCCCAGCGCGAGCAGATCCAAAAGGTCTGGGACGAGAACGTCGCCATCCTCAACCGCGACAAGGTCAACGATTGGGACAAGACCAAGGCCGCCGGTAACCTCGCCCGCGTGATGACGCAGGTGCAGCCCGCCAACCTCGACAGCTTCTTCCGCGAACTCATCCGCACCAAGCCCGACGCCGCCGTCCGCCTCATCGCTGGCCTGCAGCGTAAGATGCAGACCGACGCCCGCTCGGAGCCGGCGGTTCGCGTGGAGAACCTCCGCGCCCAAGCGGTGCTCGCGACCTTGGTCGCCAACCATGCCGACGCCGCGGCCAGCCCCTGGA
>RFQN01000075.1 GCA_009924965.1 Verrucomicrobiota bacterium | reverse complement strand
GCGGCCCGACGACGCTGCTCCAGCTGCTCGGCCAAAGCGCGGTCCGCGGGCGACAGGAGTTTGGCCGGATAACTGCGCAACCGGAAGTCATCACGGAGAAGAATCAAGGCCGCGGTAGAAAACTCGTGGTCCTCACAGCGCAGTTCGACGAAGGCGCCCTTCACTTCCCGCGGCCAGTCCTGCAGCGGAGCCGGAAACGCCGCGAACGACCAGGTCCGCATCTCTCGGCCGACCGCCAACCGTCGGCCCTCGGCCAGGCGGAGGGCTTCGGTGTCTTGGACAGACGCCGTTAGCACGCCCACGAACAAACAGCCGCACCAAGCGGCCAAGGTCATCACACGCATGAATTACTTCGCTTCCGACTTTTTCTTCGCGGCGTTCTTCGCGGCTTTCGCCTGACGCTCCCGGTGCGTCCGCTCGCCCGTCGCGTCGGGGTCGTCCACCTCGGGCACCTTAAGTTCGGTGCGCAGCTTCTTGAGACGCAGTTCCAGGTCTGCCTGGATGTCGGCATAGTCCGCCTGCCCGGCGAAGCTCTTCAGCTCCAGCGGGTCCTTCGCGGAGTCGAAGAGGTCCACGGCATCGTGGCCCGTGCCATAGTAGTGGACGAGCTTATAGCGGTCCGTGATGATGCCGTAGTGCGGCGAGACGTGGTGGGGGTCGGGATACTCGTAATAGTGGTAATAGAACTCCTTGCGCCAGTCGGCAGGAACCTGTCCGGCCAAGAGCGGCCGCAGGCTGCGTCCTTGCATGTCCGCCGGGGCGGCGACGCCCGCCATGTCGAGGAAGGTCTGGGCGAGGTCGACGTTCGAGACGAGAGACTTGTTCACGGAACCGGCCGGAGTCACCCCAGGCCAGCGCACGATCAAGGGCGTACGGACGGACTCTTCGAAGATCCAGCGCTTGTCGAACCAGCCATGCTCGCCGAGGTAGAACCCCTGATCGGAAGAATAGACGATGATGGTGTTCTCCATCAGCCCTTCATCCTCCAGGAACTTCAGCATCCGTCCGACGTTGTCGTCGACCGACTTCACGCAGCCAAGGTAATCGTGCATGTAGCGCTGGTAGCGCCACTTCACGAGGTCACGGCCCTTCGGCGCGGCCTTGCGGTAGGCATCGTTGATGGGGTTATAGAAGGCGTCCCAAGCCTTGGCTTGTTCGGGGGTGATGCCCGGAGGATGGACGAGCTTCATATCCAGTTGATTGATGGTCTCCGCGAGGGTCATGTCCTGATCGCCCACCGAAAACGCCCGGTCCTTGTAATCATCGAACAAAGTCGGGGGCTCCGGATAGACGCGGCCCTTATCCCAACCGAGGTCCTGCAGGTTAGGCGACCACTCGCGGTGCGGGGCCTTCTGCTGGCACATAAGCATGAACGGCCTGCTCTTGTCGCGGGTCTTGACCCAGTTCATCGACAAATCCGTGGTGATGTCCGTCACGTAGCCGGAGGTCTTCACGACGCCCTGTGCGGTCTTCATCGGCGGGTTGTAGTAGATGCCCTGACCTTGCAGGATCTGCCAATAGTCGAACCCCTGCGGGTCGCTGTTCAGGTGCCACTTGCCGACGAGGGCCGTCTGGTAGCCCGCAGCCTGCAGCAGCTTCGGGAAGGTCGTCTGCGCGCCGTTGAAGACGGAGTTGGTGTTATTGTAGAAGCCGTTCAGGTGGGAATACTTGCCGGTGAGGATGACCGCGCGGCAAGGGCCGCAGATCGAGTTGGTGACCAGGGCGCGGTCGAAGCGCATGCCTTCCTTGGCGATGCGGTCGATGTTCGGGGTCTGAATCAGCTTCCGCTCGTCACCGTAGGCGCTGATCGCCTGATAGGCATGGTCATCGGAGAAGATGAAGACGATGTTCGGCTGCTTCGGCGGCTGGGCGGCCGAAGCGGACACGACGCAAAGCAGGAGCAGGCAAAGGCGCGAGAACATAGGGGGTGGGGATGGCCTCACTGTGGTTGCCCTGCAGGATATTACAAGGAAACGTCTGGGAACACTCGTGGCCAGTCGCTGTCCCTTGGGCATGCGTCCCCTGCTCGCCTTCATGGCCCTTTGGGTCGGTTTGGCTAGCGCCGCGCCGGACGCCACGCCTTACCCGGTCAAGCCTAGCGTCAAAGGCCTGCAGGTCCAGATGGTCGACGATGCCGTGGCCCTCGGCATCCATCACGCCGGCATCAACGTCAACCTGCCCTCCCTGCTCTCCGTCGACCCTAAGCCAGGGCAGCCCACCCTCACGGTCGATGGATTCACCTTCAACTTCAACGAAGCCTACGCCCAAGGCCTCGACCGGACGATCAAGGGACTGTCGGATAAGGGCATCGTGGTGAACCTCATCCTCATCACCTACCGCACGAAGAACCCTCGCCTGCGCGAGCTCGCCGTCCATCCGCAGGCCAGCGAAACCGAAGGCACGGTCATGGCGGCCAATACCGTGACGCCGGAAGGCCGCGCCTGCTACCAAGCAGTGACGGAATTCATCGCCGCCCGTTGGTCCAGCGCCAATACTACCCATGGCCGCGTCTGGGGCTGGATCATCAGCAACGAAGTCAACTCACACTGGCAGTGGCATCAGATGGGGCCGGCGACGACCACGCAGGTAGCCGCGCAATATGAAGACCAAGTCCGCCTGGCTTGGGGTTCCTTGCGCAAGCATTCAGAGTACGCGCGCGTTTATCTTTCGCTCGAGCATCATTGGACGGCCCAAGGCAACCCCGACCCCACCAAGGCCTGCGGCGGCCGCGATCTGCTGGAGGCTTTCGCGAAAAAAGCCCGCGAACGCGGCGACTTCGACTGGAACTTAGCCTTCCACCCCTACCCCGCCAACTTGCGCGACCCGCGCACGTGGTTGGATAAGGTGACTTACGACGACCAGAGCCCCAAGGTGACCTTCAAGAACCTCGAGGTGCTGACCGGCAAACTGGCCACGCCTGAACTACTCTATCAAGGACAGGTCCGTCGGCTGAGCTTCACCGAACAAGGTTTCAATGTCGGGAAGGCCGCGAACGCCGAGGAACTGCAAGCCGCCGGTTACGCCTTCGCCTGGGAAAAGGTGAAGCGACTGAACGGCGTCGACGCGTTCCTCTATCACAGGCAAGTGGACCATTCCCTGGAAGGTGGCCTCAAACTAGGCCTCTGGGAAAACAAGCCCGGCTCCATCGCCGACCCCGGCCGTCAGCGTCCGCTCTGGTTCCTCGTCAAAGCAGCCGGTACGTCCGACTGGGACACCACCGCCGCCCCTTACCTCAAGACCTGCGGATTCAAGTCTTGGGATGAAGTGATGGGGAAGTGAGGAGAAGGAAGAAGAGTCCTGAGTTCAGAGTACGGAGTACGGATTATAGAGTGCAGAAGCAAAGGGCTTCGCACTCCGCCCCTCAGTCCACTCAAATCCGTACTCTGTACTCCGTAATCTGTACTCTATACTCCGTACTCTGTAATCTACGACCTGCCCCTCATCCTCCCTTGCCCCCTCGCGTCCTCTCGCCCTATTTATTGCCGCATGCATGGCTTTGTCCTCGGATTTGATGTCGGCACCAGCGGGGTTCGCGCCCTCGCCGTCGACGCCCGTGGACAGATCCTCGGCGCAGGCTCCGCAAAACTACCCCCGACCTTGCACGCAGGTAAGCGCCGAGAACAGCACCCTGATGATTGGTGGTACGGGCTTCAGGCAGCCTGCCGGGCGCTCGCCAGGCAAGTAGACCTCTCGAAGGCCAAAGCGGTCGCCCTCGATGCGACCTCCGGCACGATCCTGCCCGTCGACGCTTCCAGCACTCCCTTGGCCGCAGGGCGTATGTATGACGACGCCGACACCGGCGACCTCGCCGCGCGCATCGCCCAACTCGCCCCTCAGGAAAGCGCGGCCCATGGCGCGACCTCTCCGGCCGCACGCGCACTGGGCTGGCTGGACCTCCCGGAACTGCACTGCATCCTGCATCAGGCCGATTGGCTGAACCGCAAACTGGGGGCCAACGATTTCGTCACCGACGAAAACAACGCGCTGAAAACTGGCTACGACCCCGTCGCCCGGACTTGGCCGGCTTGGCTGGAGGCCTTCGGGCTCCCGCACGCGCGCCTACCGAAGGTCGTCCCCGTCGGCACCCCGATCGGGCAAATCGATGCCATCGCCGCCAGCTTCCTCGGCCTGCCCGCCGGCATCCCGCTGGCCGCCGGCACGACGGATGGTTGCGCCACTTTCCTCGCCAGCGGCGCCAGTCGTATCGGCGAGGGCGCGACCGCGCTGGGCTCGACCATCGTGCTCAAGCTGCTCAGCGACCGCCCGATCTTCGCCCCTCAATACGGCATCTACAGCCACCGTCTCGGTGATCAATGGCTGGCGGGCGGCGCCTCCAACTGCGGCGGCAAGACCTTGGCCGCGCAGTTCACGGCCGACGAACTCGACGCATTATCGGCGCGCCTCGACGTCAGCCAACCCACTGGGCTCGACTACTACCCCTTGCCCGCTCAAGGCGAACGCTTCCCCATCGCCGACGCACAGTTGCTGCCGCGCCTCACCCCGCGTCCGGCCGATGACGCCACTTTTCTCCAGGGCATGCTAGAAGGCCTCGCTGCGGTTGAACGACTCGGCTACGACCGCCTTGCCGAACTCGGCGGCCCCAAGCTCGCCTCCGTGCGCCATGCCGGTGGCGGCACCCGCAACGCCGCCTGGATGAAACTGCGCGGCCAAAAGCTCGGCGTGCCCTTAGCCGCCGCCTGGAGCGATGAAGCCGCCGCCGGCACGGCCCGTTTGGCTTGGCGCGCGCTGGGCCACGAACTGAAACTCTCATGACGACCTTACGCAACCTGACGGGACTGGCGGAAGTCGCCGAACACTACGGCGTGCTGCTGGTCGACCAGTTCGGCACGCTCCACGACGGCCAGACCCCCTACCCGCACGCAGCGGATGCGCTCAGCCGCTACCGTGCGACCGGCGGCAAGGTCGTGGTGCTCTCGAACTCCGCCAAATCAGGCGACGACAACCGCGAACGGCTCAAGGGCTTCGGCTTCGACGAACGCCACTTCGACGCGGTCGTGACGTCCGGCGACGCCGCTCAAGCCGCCATGCGTGCCGGCTCGCTCGGACCTGCCTTCCAACCCGGCGGCAAGATCCACATCTCCGGCAAGCCGGGCGCCGACTACGGTTTCGGGTCTTTCGGTTTCGCGACCTCTTGGCCTGACGACGCCGACGGGATCATCTTGGCCGCCAGCCAAGAACCCGACCGTAATTGGCGGCAACAGATCCGCGACTTGCTCGGCGCTGCCCGGCGCGGCGTGACCGTCGCGGTCTGCAACCCTGACCTGGAGATGCTCACGCCCAAAGGCGTGCGTCCCTCCGCCGGGGCCATCGCCTTGGAACTCGCGCGCGCCGGCGCCATCCTCCGCACCTTCGGCAAGCCCCATAGCGACATCTACCGCACGGCCCTGGCCGCCGCAGGCAACCCGCCGCCTTCAGCCGTGCTCGCCATCGGCGACAGCCCCGAACACGACCTCCAAGGCGCGGCCCAAGCCGCCATCGACGGAGCGCTCGTCCGCACCGGCATCATGGTCGGACTCAACGACGCCGCACTGTTGCCGCGACTCCCGAAGCGGGCCGACCGTCCTTGGCTCAGCCTCCCAGAGCTGCGGTGGTGATCAACACCCTGCCTGCGCCGTGTTGCCGCGGCCCTTGGGCTTACCGTGGATGCAATACGGGCACGATTTCTCGTAGACGTACTCCGGTAAGCGTTGCTCGGCCTTGGTGAGCGGCATCTGACAGTTGAAGCAGATGACCGACTCCGTCTCACGGAGGTCGGGTCCGACGCCGACGCGGCTATCGAACACGAAGCATTCGCCGTCGTAATGGGCGCCACCGACTTCCTCGAAATACTTCAGGATGCCGCCATCGAGCTGTAGGATGTTCGTGAAGCCCTCCATCTCCATGAATGGGCCGGCCTTTTCGCAGCGGATGCCACCGGTGCAGAACATCACGACGGGCTGGGACTTCAGTTCGGCCGGCAGTCTGCGGACGGCGGCCGGGAAATCGCGGAAATTGTTTACCCCTGCCGGCAGCGCGCCCTTGAAGGTCCCTAAGCGCACCTCGTAATCGTTACGGGTGTCGAGCAGGACGAGCGGCCGGCCTTCATCCAGCCAAGCCTTCAGCTGCATCGCGGTGATCTTCGGCGAAGCCTTGCCGACCGGGTCGACGCCTTCGACGCCGAAGGAGATGATTTCCTTCTTCACCTTCACGAGCATGCGCTTGAAGGGCTGATGCGAGCTGGGGCTCTCCTTGGGCTTGATATCGGCCAAGCCAGGGAAGGTGCGGATATGGTCGACCACCACGGCCAGTTGCGCCGACGTGCCGGCGAGGAAGAAGTTGATGCCTTCGGCGGCGATCAGGATCGTGCCCTTGAGCCCTTGGGCGCGGCAGAGGGCCAACAGCTCCGCCTTCCGCTCTTCGAGTCGATCGAGGGCGGCAAACTTGTAGCAGGAAAGATTGATGACCTCCGCGGACATGCCCCGACATCAGAAGAACCCCGAGCCACCGTGGCAAAGGCGAAAACGCCCTTCGCCCTGTTCTTGCCTTTCCTTGGCCCATCCCTAGCCCTAACCCGACCGGTCCCGCACCGCCTGATATGTCGTCCGAAGAACTCTCCCTCAGCCCCATCGGACATATCCGCTGCGGGAAGACGTTGAAGTTCAACGCCCGCCATCAACCAGACGAGCAGCGGCCCGAGACCAACGTCCTCGAACTGATTCCTGGTGACAAATACGTCAAAGCCCTCAAGGACCTCGCCGGCTTCGACCGCATCTGGCTCCTCTGGTGGTTCCACCGCAACAAGGACTGGCGCCCCGAAGTCCTCCCGCCCCGCGGGCCCGCCCAACGACGGGGCGTCTTCGCAACGCGCTCG
>RFQN01000074.1 GCA_009924965.1 Verrucomicrobiota bacterium | reverse complement strand
GCTTGGCGAACCAATCAGCGCCCTGCTCGAGCGGCGCGACGGCGGAGATGATCTTGTCGACCTTGATCTGCTTGGTTGCGAGGAGCTCGATGCAGCGCGGGATCTCGCCGGCAGACGCACACGAGCCCTGCAGGCGCAGTTGGCGGGTGACGACCACCTGCAAGGGGAGCTCGGTCTTTGGCGAGAGGTTGCCGACGAGCGTGACCGTGCCGCCTTTTCGGACGGCATGGATGGCGGAAAGCACCGTGGCGTTGAGGCCGACGCACTCGAAAGCGGCGTCCGCGCCCTGCCCCTTCGTCAGGGACTTCACGAACTCCGTCAGGTCGCCGCCCGTCTTGGCGTTGAAGCGATGCGTGGCGCCGAGCTCGCAGGCGACGTCGAGGCGGGAGTCTTCGGTGTCGACGGCGATGACCTGGGCAAAGCCCGCGATCTTGGCGGCCTGCAGCGTCAGCAGGCCGATCATGCCCGTCCCGACGACCACGGCGGTGTCGCCCGGCGCGCACGGCGTCAGGCGTACGGCGTGCACACCGACCGAGACGGCTTCGATCATGGCAGCTTCGTTGAAGCCTAAGGCGTCGGGCAGCACGTGCACGATGCGGGCGGGGACGGTGACGAATTCGGCGAAGGCGCCATGGCGGCGGTAGTCGCCGCAGGAGACGCCGAGGACCTGACGGTTATCGCACAGGTTCACGTCGCCGCGCTGGCAATGGACGCAGCCGCCGCAGAACACGGTGGAGTCGAAGGTGACGCGCTGGCCCGGCGAGAGGTGCTTCACCTCGGCGCCGACGCCGGTGATGACCCCGGCGGCCTCGTGGCCCATGACGAGCGGCGGGATGCGCCGGCCCGTGGACCCATCGTATCCATGGATGTCGGACCCGCAGATGCCGCAGGCCTTGACCTGGATGAGGACGTCGGACGGGCCGCAGACCGGGTCGGCGACGGTCGTGTAGGACATCTTCTTATATTCCGTAAGCAGCAGGGCCTTCATGGGTACGCCCTCTTTATTGGGCGGGTTCCGACCACGAGCAAGCCCAGCCTCGCCGACGCCCTGCCTAGACAACAAAAAGCCCCGGGGGTACCGGGGCTTCGTGCACGATAGGGGCTAGGCTTACTTCTGGATGTCGCCGCAGCAGCCGGAGCTGGCTTCGGACGAGCAGCAGGAGCCCTCGGAGGAGGCGCCACCGCAGCAGGAAGACTGGGAGCAGCAGGAGCCACAGCACTTCTTCCAGACGTCATAGGTCAGGAACAAGCAGGCCAGGATCGCGAAGATGAGAACCGGGTCCTTGATGCCGGCATAGGGAGCGGGCAGCAGGAACTGGTGGATGCAGGCGATGTTGAAGACGATGGCACCGATGACGACCAAGCCGAGCGTGCGCAGGCGCGGCAGGACCAGCAGCAGGCCACCGACAATCTCAAGGACCTTCACGAGCTTGAGGTAGCCCGTGGTGTACATCGCGCCGATGAAGGCGGCGGCCGGCGAACCTTCCGGCGGATGCGGGATGGTGATGAACGGGAAGAAGAAGTTCAGCCCGAAGACGATGAAGATCGCGCCGAGGAGGACGGCGACGATGTTGGAGGCGAGTTTCATGATGCGTTGTTGGCTAGGTGAGAGGGGGGACGGCCAGAGGGCGAAAACGAGAAAGACGACGCCAAGGAAAGCGACGAGGACTTCGATGAGCGACATGCAGTCAGGCTAGGCGCTCGGGCCAGAAGGTCAATGCAGGGCTCAGAGGGCCTTGTGGGAACCGTCGCAGAGGGCGCCCTTCTTCGAGTGCTTGCAGGCGCAGAAGTAGACCGTGCCGTTGGCCTCGGCCTTGTAGGGTACCGGAGCGAAGGGGGAACCCTTGTGGGCGCCATCGCAGAAAGGCTGCGTCTTCGAATGGCCGCAGGAGCACCAGTAGTAGGTCTTGCCGGCTTCGACGAGGACAGGGAGCGGGGACTTCTGCGGGATATGCGGGGTGGCCATGCGTGAATAATCGTTTTGCTGTCGATTTACGCAAGGTCGAAGAGGAGCGCCTCGACGGCGCCCGCCGAGACGAATTCGAAACGGCCGGCTTCCTCGGAGCTCACGGCATCGCCCGGCTGCAGCTGGACGTCACCGACGGTGACTTCACCGGTGATCAACTGAAACCATAGGCCCCTGCCCTGCGCCAGTTCATGCACCGTGGTGACGGCCTTGGGCGATTTCACGCGGTAGACATCGGCGTCTTGGCTGATGTGTGCGGAGCCTTCGCGGCCGTCGTTGGAGATGATGAGCACCTTGGGCGCGGCCAGTTGGGCCAAGGTCGGCGTCCACTCGGCATACCGCGGCTTCAAGCCCGCGCGGTCGGGCTGGATCCAGACCTGCAGGATCTGCAGGGGCTCATCGTCCGAAGGGTTGAATTCGCTGTGCTTCACGCCCGAGCCGGCGCTCATGACCTGAATCTGCCCCGGCTTCACCTGGGCATGGTTGCCCATGCTGTCCCGGTGCTCGATGGTCCCTTCCAGCACGTAGCTAAAGATCTCCATGTCGCGATGACCATGCGCCGGGAAGCCGACGCCGGGGGCAATGATGTCCTGATTGATGACGCGCAAGGACCGGAAGCCCATGTGCTTGGGGTCGTAATAGTCCGCGAAGCTGAATGAATGCCAGGTCTTGAGCCAGCCATGGTCGGCGTGGCCGCGCGCGGCGGAACGACGGGTCTGCAATTTCATCAGAGTGACTAAAAGCAAAAAGGCCCGAAAGTCGACTTAACCGATGGGTTAAAAAAAGCGGCACACGTCCTTGCCCCACCCTGCGTTTCGTCCAAATTAGCGGCCCTATGCTCTCCCGACTCTATAGCACCGCCCTTGCGTTCGTGGCCCTGCTCAACCCGCTCGGCGCCGCCATCGTCGAGAAACCCATCGAATATAAGTCGGGTGACGTCACCTGCGAAGGTTGGCAGGCCTACGATGACACGCTCACCGGCAAGCGCCCCGGCATCCTCGTCGTCCACCAGTGGACGGGCCTCAGCGCGCACGAGAAGGAAGCCGCCCACAAGTTGGCCGAACTCGGCTACAACGTGCTCGTCGCCGACGTCTACGGCAAGGGCGTGCGCCCCC
The DNA here is from genome assembly GCA_009924965.1 of Verrucomicrobiota bacterium. Lineage (GTDB taxonomy): Bacteria > Verrucomicrobiota > Verrucomicrobiia > Opitutales > UBA953 > UBA953. The sequence continues at coordinate 3,855 of RFQN01000074.1, read as the reverse complement.
AACCTCCGGCCGCAGGCCAGGAAGCCGGTAAGTACAAGAAGGACCGCGCCCTCCTGCGCTCCCGCCTCACCGCAGCCCTCGACGTGCTGAAGCAGGATGCGCGCACCGATGCCACCCGACTCGCCGCCACCGGCTATTGCTTCGGCGGTACGTCCGTGCTCGAGCTCGCCCGCAGCGGGGCCGACCTCAAGGGTGTCGTCAGCTTCCATGGCGGCCTCGACTCCCCCACCCCGGCCGATGGCAAGAACATCAAGGGCAAGGTCCTCGCGCTCCATGGCGCGGACGACCCCTACGTCCCGGCGAAGGACGTCGCCGCCTTCGAAAAGGAACTGAAGGACGCGAAAGTCTCCTACCAACTGATCAAGTATCCTGGCGCGGTGCACAGCTTCACCCACAAGGAAGCCGGTAGCGATAACTCCAAGGGCGCGGCCTACAACGAAGCCGCGGACAAGGCGTCGTGGTCCGAGATGAAGTCCTTCCTCGCTGGCTTGTTCGGCACGAAGTAATTAATCTCCATAAAAACCAAGCCCCGGCGACGCGAGTCCACCGGGGCTTTTTATTCGCCGCAATCGAGCGGCTACTTCAACGGACAGCCCGACGTCAGTTTCTCGGGCGCGCCCTTGAAGCTCACTTCCGCCGGGGGCGTGCGGCCTTGGCGCGAGATCAGGCGGGAGAGCTCATCCAGCACGGTGGCGCTGTAGCCAGGATTGGCCTTCACGATGGCACCGGTGCCGGAGACCAAGATCGTCGAGGCGCTGCGCTCGGCCTTGTACGCGTTGATGACCTCGAACTTAGGGTCGGCCACCACCGGAAACTCCGCCTTAGCCGCGGCCACCCACGTCTCCGCAACGGTGGAGTCCGCGTTGATCACGCCCACGACGCGCACGTGCGAGCCATAGGCCGACTGCAGCTGGTTGATGTAGGCCGCGGCATCGCGGGAGCAGGGACACTCCTTCTCGATGAAGTACAGCAAGGTCGGGCGGCCGGCGGCATTAGCCGTCAAGCTGGTCGGCTGGCCGGCGGCGTCGGTCCAGGTGAAGTTAGGCGCGGTGGCACCAGTCTGCTTCGCCGCCGTGGCGACGAGCTGCGCCGTCAACGGGTGGTCCATCTTCGGACGGAAGACGATATTGCCAGAGGCGTCCTTCTTGAGGGCCGACGGGTTCTTGGACACCAGGAACTGGCCCATCATACCGCCGTCTTCGTGGTTCGCCATGTGGCAATGGTACATGAATGGGTCGCTATCGCTGGCGAAGTCGTCGAACTTCGCGATGAACGTCACCGAAGCCCCGCGCGGCAGGTAAGCCGTATCCTTCCACCCCTGCTCATACTCGCCCACCGCCCGGTCGCTGCGGGCGACGATCTTGAACTGCACGTCATGGATATGGAACGCGTGCCCGAAGATATTGTTGTTCGTCACCGTCCACGCCTCGGTGTCGCCCAGCTTCACCACCTGGTTGACCTTCGTCATCGAGAAGCTCAAGCCGTCGAAATTGAACGTCGGACGCCCGCCGCCGACCGCGACCTTGCGGCGGACCGCCACCTCGGCGTCGGTCGGGAAACGGTTCTTGGTCAGGACCTCCGGGATCTTCGCCAACTTCTGGGCATTCGCGGCCACGACGTTGATCTTCAGCACGCGGAAGTCGCCGTTGTTCAGCAGGCTGCCGTTGGCACCGCCGCTGTCGGGCTCGCCGCCGGGGAAACCGAAGGGCTGGTTGGAGTTGTAGGCCATCAGGTCGAGCGACCCGCCGACCTTGTCGCCGCCGAGGTTGACGAGGATTTCGGTACGCTCACCGACCACCAGCGTGACGCGCTTGAGCGGGACGGGCTTGTCGACCAAGCCGCCATCGGTGGCGATCTGGTAGAACTCACGGTTGTCCGAGAAGCCCAGGATGTAGCCGCGCTCGATCTCGGCGTTCAGGATGCGCAGGCGCACCCATTGGGCCGGCAGCTTGGTCTGCGCGTCCAGGACCCCGTTGGTGAGCAGGTAGTCGCCGTACTTGTCGTTGTCGCCGTCGTAGCTGAACTGGTTGGTCGACGTGAAGCGGCGGCTCGTCAGCACCAGCGGAATATCGTCCACGCCATAGGTCCGCGGCAGGGCTAACTTGGCTTCCTCGGGATCGCGGACGATAATCAGCCCGCCCGCGCCCATCGCGAGCTGCTTCTGCGTGAGTTCATGCGGGTGCGGGTGATACCAATACGTCCCGGCATTGTTGGTGACCTTCCAGGACGGGGACCACTTGCCGCCGGCGGGGATCGTCTGATGCGGGCCACCATCCGTGGTGGCGGGCAAGTGGAAGCCGTGCCAGTGGACCGTCGTCACCTCTTCGAGGTTGTTCTTGAAATTGACCTGGATGGTCTCGCCCTTGTTGAAGACCAACGTCGGACCCCAGAAGGACGCGCCGTTGAAGCCCATCGTCGTGGTCGTTCCCGCGAGGTACTTCCGCGTCGACTGCGTGAGCTCGAGGTTGAACGTCTTCCCTTCAAGCAGCGGAGGGATCCAGAGTTCTTGCAATGGACGGTTGCTGACGACCACGCCGCCGGTCCGGCCCTTGCCGCCACCGCCAGGACCACCACCGCCGGGACGTTGACCGCCACCGCCGGGACCGCCCTGACCCGGGCGCGGCGGACGCTGCCCTTGGCCAGGACGTTGCGGCGGGCCGCCGCCGTCTTCGGGACGAGGCGGACGACCTTCGGGATCCGCGCCTTGCCCCCAAGCGAACGGCGACGGGCAAAGGGCCGCCACTAAGACTAGGAAAAAGACCAAGCGGGGAACGGACGGCTTCATCGGCGGACAAACATTAGGAGATAAGCATAGCAAAAACGAGGTTAAGCATAGATTAAGCCCTCCAAGGCACCTCCGAAGGGAAAACGACACAAAGCCTGTTGCCCACCCCTAAAAACAGGCCTAAGGCAGAGGGGCCCCGCCATGAGATCCTTGCTGTCCCTGCTGTGCCTGACTGCCGCCGCTTCGGCCCAGACGATCTTGGCCCAGCCCTACCTGCAGCCCGGGCCCCAGGCCGCGCTCGAGGCCACGGACGAAATGCGCGTCACTTGGGTGACGGACCAAACCCCCGGCCGCTTCACCGTCGAATACGCCCCCAAGGGCTTCAAGCTCATCCCCGCGAAGGTGGAGTCGGCCCCGATGGACTTCGCCGCTCCCGCCGTCAAGGCCCCAGCCATCCCGGAGAAGGACCAGCATTACCTCCGCTACACCGCCGCCCTGCCCGGCCTCCCGCTCGACAGCACGTTCACCTACGTCGTGAAGCTGGACGGCAAGGTCGTCCGCGAACAGACCACGCACACGCGCGTGAGCGCCGGCAAGCCGACGCGCTTCATCATGATCGGCGACCTGGCCGACGGCAAAGCCAGCCAGAACGTCATGGCCTACCAGATGAGCCTGCAGAAGCCGCACTACACCGTGCTCCTCGGCGACATCATCTATCCCTCCGGCCGGCTGTACCACTACATGAAGTACTTCTGGAGCACTTACAGCAACCCGACCGAACCCAGCGAGAAGAACGGCGCGCCGATGATGGCCTCCGTGCCCTTCTACGCCGTGCTCGGCAACCATGACGCGTACGTCGGCAAGATCACGGCCTTCCCCGACGCCTACGCCGCCTACTACTTTTTCAATGCGCCGCAGAACGGCCTCGCGGAAGGCGTCTGGAACACCGCGCTCCCGAAGTCCGAGGCCGCGACGAACTTCCGCACCCTCGCCGGCAAGAACTACCCTGCCCTCGGCTTCTACTCCTTCGACTACGGCGCCGCCCACGTCGTGGTCATCGACAACAGCGGCGGCGGGAAGTCAGACGACCCTGCCGTCATGGCTTGGCTCGACAAGGACCTGAAGGCCAC
>RFQN01000073.1 GCA_009924965.1 Verrucomicrobiota bacterium | reverse complement strand
CGCCTCGGAGGGACAGCAACGGCTGCTCGTCCTTGCCCTCTGCCTAGGCCGCCTCAGCCGAGACGCCAGCCGCGCCCCCACCCCACCCGTCATCTTAGCCGATGACGTCCTCGGGGAGCTGGACGACACCCGGAGGCGGGCATTCTGGCAAGAAGTCGGGGAAACCCATCAAGTCATCGCGACTGGCACGGTCCCACCCCCCTCCGGAGACTGGTTGACCTACCGGGTCAGCCAAGGCGTCTACGTCCGAGGCTGATTTTGGCGTTGTTTTATCATTTTCGGAGCCCTTGGATAAGGGGATGAAGGATTTCCTCCTGTACGCCTCGGTCGTCGTTCTCTTCCTGGTCTGCCTCCTGGTCGTCCTGATCATCTTGATGCAGCGTCCGTCCGCCAACGCGGGCATGGGTTCCGCCCTCGGTGGTGGTGCCGCTGAATCCGTCTTCGGTGGCGAATCGGCCAACGTGCTGTCCAAGATGACGACCACGCTCACGGTCATCCTCTTCATCCTGAGTTTTGGCCTCTACCTCGGCTTCGTCGCCCGCGAAAAGAAGGCGCCGAGCGCCATCGCTCCTACCGCGGTGACCGCCCCTAAGCCGGCGGCCCCGGCTGCTCCGGCCACCACGACTCCCGCCGCTCCGGCTGCGACGACGACCGCTCCGGCTGCCACGACCCCGGCTGCTCCTGCTGCGACGACTCCGGCTGCCCCGACGACTCCGGCGGCTAAGGCACCTGAAGCCCCCAAGGCTCCGGCTGCCCCGGCTCCGGCCAAGTAATCTTCAATGCGCGCTACCCTGCTCAGCCTGACTTTCCGCTGGGCGGTGTTCCTGCTGGCTTTACCGCTTGGGGCTCAATTGAGCTCTGGCGATGAGCGTTATGCGCGGCTGACTCCGGCGGAAGCACCCGTAGTCCTCGCGCAGTTCCGCGCCTCCCGCCTGCCAGCGGATACCTGCCTCAAGGTGACGATCACGCATAAGCCCCGCCGTGGCGAAGATTCCGCCCCCGTGCATGGCTTGCTCTGGCTCGGCTGGTCCGAAGCCGGACCACGCGTACGCTTCGAAGCCCGCGACGGTTCCGGGCACACTTCGTACGCGTTCATCGCCAAGAAGAACGCCGCGTCCTCCGAACTCTGGGTTTCCCAGCAGGGACAGCCGGCACAGTCGCTCAAAGCCCTCGACCTCGGCACCCCGGTCGCGCCTGGCCTGCTACTGACACCTTTCGACCTGCAGTTGCCGTTCACGCATTGGCCGCAGGCCGACTACCTCTCGACCGAGCGCGTCGTCGGCCGCCCCGCCCATGTCTACCTGGCCAAGCACCCGCAAGGTGGCGTCCCGGCCCAAGTACGGTTTGCCCTCGACCGCGCCTACAGCGCGATGCTCAGCGCCGTTTCCGAAAACGCTCAAGGCAAGGCCCTACGCACGCTGCAGGTGGAAGAGTTCGGCAAGGCTGGCGACCAATGGCTCTTTGCCGCGGTCAGCGTCCGCGACGAAGCCAGCCGCGACGTCGACCTCCTGCAGGTCACGCACGCTGCGCTCAACCTGCGCCTCGCCGACGAATTCTTTGAGCCGCGCACCCTAAACCTGCCGGCCAACCTCCCAGCCGAGAGCCAATTCAAGCCCCTCTAACCATGCCCGCCGACGCCAAGAAGATCGCGCAATTCTGCGACCTACTGACCAACAACAAAGCCATCCAGGACTTCCCGGGAGCCGAGAACGGCCTGCAGCACAAGGGTCGAGCGAAGGTGCGTAAGGTCGGCTGCGCGGTCGACGCCGGTGCCAAGGTCTTCGAACTGGCGGCCAAACGCGGCATCGACTTCCTCATCGTGCACCACGGCATGCGCTGGCCGACGGTCTCGCCCTTGCGCGAGGTCCGCAAGCTGCGTGTCGACACCCTGAAGCGCACGGGGCTCTCGCTCTATTCCAGCCACCTCCCGCTCGATGCGCACCCGGTCATCGGGAACAACGCGCTCATCGCGGCGGACCTCGGGCTGCGCGTGGTGGATTGGTTCGTCGACTTCGAAGGCCTGCCCATCGCCTGCCTCTGCCAAGGCATCCCGCGCGCCACGCTGGCTCGCCGCCTCAAGCAGAGCTACCCCGACACCTATCAGGCCATCGAATTCGGCTCCGCCCGTCCGAAGAAAATCGCCATCCTCAGCGGCAGCGGCCGCAGCGCCTTGGATCACTTGCGTGCCGAGGGCTGCGACACGCTCATCACCGGGGAGCTGCGCGAAGAACACTTCAACGAAGCCCATGAGCAGGGTTGGAACCTCTACCCTTGCGGCCACTACGCCACCGAAACCTGGGGCGTGAAGGCCTTGGCGGCGGCGGTCTCCGCCGAGTTTGGCGTGCCGTGGGAATTCGTGGCGACGGGCAACCCGCTCTAAGCCAACGGCGACGTCCACCATGTACCGCGGACGCCTCGCCCCTACGCCGACCGGCTACCTGCATCTCGGGCACGCCCGCACGTTCGCGCTCGCCGCGGCGCGGGCCCAAGCCGAGCAAGGACGGCTCATCTACCGCACCGAAGACCTCGATGCGGATCGTTGCCGCCCCGAGTTCGCCGTGGCCGCCTTGGAAGACCTGCGTTGGCTCGGGCTGCTCTGGCAAGAAGGACCCGACGTCGAAGGCCCGCACGGGCCGTATGTGCAGTCGCAGCGCCGTGGTTATTTCCTGCAGGTGTGGCGTCTCCTCCATGCGGCCGGCTGCATCTACCCGTGCGATAAGTCCCGCCAGGACGTCGCTCGCGCGCTCACCGCGCCGCACGCCGAACACGACGCCGAGCCCATTTTCCCGCCTAGCCTCCGTCCACCGCTCGGACACGGCCGCGACGCGACCCAGCCCGAGGGCATGAACTGGCGTTTCCGCGTCCCTGATGGCGAGATCGTCCGGTTCGAGGATCAGCTCCAAGGCCCGCAGGCCTTCGTTGCTGGCCGCGATTTCGGCGACTTCCTGGTTTGGCGAAAAGACGGCTTCCCGGCCTACGAACTCGCTGTCGTCGCCGATGACCATGCCATGGGCATCACGGAAGTCGTGCGAGGGGCCGACCTCCTCCTCTCGACCGCGCGGCAGATCCTGCTCTACCGCGCCCTCGGCTGGCCGGAACCGCGCTGGGCACACGCCCCGCTCGTGGTGGACGCCCAAGGCAGACGTTTGGCGAAACGCACCGCAGGCTTGTCGATCCGCGACCTCCGCGCCCAAGGCCGGACGCCCGTAGAAATCCTGACGGAACCGTTGGGCAACCTGCTCAAGTGACTCGTCACTTTCGCGGTAAACAAAAACGCCGGAGGCAAGCCTCCGGCGTCATCGTCAGATTGAGCCTAGCTTAGGCGCCCTTGTCAGCCTTCTTGGCCTCGGCGGCAGGCTTGGCTTCCGTGGCCGGCTTGGTGGCGGGAGTTGACCTGAGCAAGCCGCCGTTGGCGACGCGCTCGCGCATGGAGTTCAAAGCTTGAGCGTTACGGCCGCCGTCCACAGCGATGGCTTCGTCGACGTACTTGAGCGCGCGTTCCTTGTTGGCGGGGTCAATGCTCTGCGAGGCACTCGCCTTATCGAGGGCGGCCTTCAGCTTGTTGCCGTTGGAGGTTTCGTCGATGGCCTTAGCGGCGGCGTCGAAATCCTTGGCGTCGAGGGCGGCCTTGATCTTGGCGTTCGCAGCGGTACGGAGGGCGGCGGCCTTAGCGCGGGTCTCCTCGTTCTTCTTGTCCTCCTCAGCCAAGGCAGCCTTGGCTTCAGGGGTATTCTTGAAGGCGGCAAGCTTGTCGAGGTACTGGCGGACGGTTCCACCACCGAAGCCGACGGAGCGGCCAAAAGCTTCGCCCGTCTTCGCGTCGACAAGCAACACGGTGGGGAAACCGGGGATAGCGTACTTCTTCTGCAGTTCGGCGTTCTGGGCCTTCAGTTCCGGAGCCTGCTGCTTCTTGGGCGTAGGGTAGTCGAGTTCGACCAGCACATACTTGGCCGATGCTTCCTTGGCGAACTCGTCGGTGGAGAAGATTTCCTTATGGAGGGCCTTGCAAGGCGGGCACCAGTCACTGCCGGTGAATTCCAACAACAGCGGCTTTCCTTCCTTGAGGGCGACCTTCTTGGCTTCTTCGAAGTTCGTGAGCCAGGTCGCTTCGGCGAAGGCGGTGGAGACAGCCCCCAGCAGGACGAGGCTGGAAGCGAGGAGTGACTTGAGGGTCATGGGGTGTTTGGGTGTGCCCCAAGATACCCTCAATTAAAATACCGCCGCAAGCCTAGGCCGCTCCTTCCTCAAGGAAATTAAGCGGGATAACGCTCAATACAGGCATAGTTAACCACTGGCCTCAAAAACCACAAGGCCTTGAAAGCTTACTTCTTCACTCCAGCCTGCTGATCGCGTTCGCGGACGACTTGAGCACGAAGCTCCTTTAGTTCATCCGCAAAGCTAGGCTTAAGGCCAAGGGCCAAGGTAGCGTCGATGAGCTTCAGCACCTCATTGGGCCCTTCTCGACGGACAAGCATGACGATGGCCATCCGCGCGTGGAAGGTCACGCGAATCGCGGTATCGCCAGAGATGCCCTTCTCCTTGATGTAGTTCGCCAAAGCAGCCTCCGCCCCAGCGGAATCCTTGGTGATAGCGAATGGTGCAAGGACGCTGACGCAGGCCTCGATGAGCGCAGCCTCTTGCTTTTCCCGGAAGCGAGCCTGCTCTTCGCGAACCTGCTCTTCGCGGGCCTTGGCAACACGAACACGCAGTTCCTTGAGTTCCTCGGCTAAGGCCGACTTATCGTCTTTAGCCAAAGCAGCGTCGATCAGCCGCAGGATGGCCTCATGGTCTTCACGCTTGGTCTCCATCGTGATGCCCATGCGGGCAAAAAAGATCATGCGCGTGGCCGCCTCCCCAGCGATGCCCTTCTCCTGGATGAACTTGACGAGGGCGGCTTCGGCGCCGACAGCGTCCTTCTTAAGCAAGTACGGGCCCATCACGGCGTCCAAGGCTTCATTAAGCTCGGCTTGCTTGGCTTCAGCGGCGGCCTTGGCGGCGAACTTCTTCACGCCTTCGGCGTTGTTGTCCTTGAGGAACTTTGCGAGCGACTTGAGGTAGCTGGCGGCGCCGCCTTCCTCATAGCCGGTCTGGGCGAAGGCCTCGCCTTGGGCGTTGAGTAGCAGGATCGTCGGGAAGCCTTGGATGTTGAACTGCTTAGCGAGGGCCTCGTTCTTGGCCTTCACGGCTGGGTCCTGCTGCTTGCCGCGCGGGAAATCGAGCTCGACGAAGACGAAGTCCTTGGCGGCCGCCTCGAAGTCCTTCTGCTCGAAGACCTCCTTCTTGAGGCGGATGCACCAACTGCACCAATCGCTGCCCGTGAAGTCGACGAGGATCGCCTTCTTCTCCTTCGTGGCGACGGCCTTGGCCTGGTCGAGGTCGGTCAACCAGGTGATCTCGGCGTGCGCCGAGGCGGCGGCGACTAACGCGAGGACGGGCAACAGGAAGCGGGGCAGATTCATGAGGAGCGTATTAACTCCGCAATCCCCAGCCTTCCGCAAACTACAAATACCGCAGACCTGCGTTGCCAAAAGGGTGCGTAGCCCCATACCTACGGACATGGTAGCAACCCGCATCCTGCTGGTGGACAATGGCTCCCTGCAACCGGCAGCCACCCTGCAGCTCCGCCTGCTTTCGGCGGAAGTCGGTCGTTTGCTCGGGGAAACCGTGCATCCTGTGTCCGTCCTGCACTCGCACAAGATCGACCCCGCCCTCCTCGAGGGTCGACCCGCCATCATCTTCGAACAGGCCGTCCAACAGGCCAAGGCAGATGGTATCGACGAGCTGATCGTGCTGCCGTTGTTCATCGGCCCCAGCCGCGCGATCACCGAGTACCTACCACAAGTCTTCGCCGAGGCGTCTGCCGGCAAGATGAAGCTGACGATTAAACCAACGCTCTACGGCGAGGACGGCGTGGAACTGCTGGAGATTCTCATCGACCATCTCCGCCAAGCAGGCGGCGATAGCGATCAGGACACCATCCTGCTCTGCGACCATGGCTCGCCCATCATCGAAGTGACCCGCGTGCGCGATGCGTTGGCACGCGACCTCGCCGCAGAACTGGACATACCTTCTTCGCGCCTCAGCGCCTGCTCGATGGAACGACGCGAGGGCCCAGAGTACGCCTTCAACGAACCGCTCCTCGCCACCGCGCTCCAGCGCGCCCCGGGCGATGTGATCATCCTGATGCTCTTCCTGCTGCCCGGCAGACACGCCGGCCCTGACGGCGACGTGGCGACCATCGCCAAGGAACACGCCAAGCCCGGCGCCCACGTGCGCATGAGCCCGCTCCTCGCGACGCACCCGCGCCTGCTCGAACTGATCGCAAAGCGTTCGGGGCTGCCCACAGTCACGCGGCGCCCGCAAGACGCCTCCACGTTTTACATCCTCGGCGCTGCCCTCTGCGTCCTCGTCGGCCTCGTGCTGTCGACCAATCAAGCCAAGATCGACGCCAAAGGAGGGGTCAACTATTTGGCCAGCCTGGCGCTGTTCGTGCTGGGCGGAGTGCTTTTCCTCACCCGTCCGCGCCGCTGATCCTAGCGGTTACGCGAACGCGGCGATGCGGCCCATCAGGCCGGCATGACGCGGCGGGGCGACGACCGCGCCGACGACCGCGATGAGCGGCGTCGGCAACACGGACACGTCGACCTTGCCCGAAGAGAGGTCCGTCAGAGTCGTGAGGACATCGGAAGCGCCGTCCTGCGAGACCTTCGAAAGGAGGCGGATCGGCAAGTCAGGCTGCGCACCCGCGGCGATGAGCTTCGTCGCGACGGATGGCAACGACTTCGCGCCCATGTAGAGGCAGAGCGTCGCGCCGGTCGCGACATGCGCCTGCCAATTCTGATCGCTGCCATCGGCGCAGTGGCCGGTCAGGAAAGTCACGGAAGCCGCCTTGCCACGATGAGTCAGCGGGAACGCGGCATCGGCGCCCGCCGCCGTGGCAGCGGTGACACCAGGGACGACTTCGAAATTGATACCATGCGCAGCGAGAT
>RFQN01000072.1 GCA_009924965.1 Verrucomicrobiota bacterium | reverse complement strand
TCCTGCTCTCGGGCCATGCGGGCTCCGGCGAGGTAGGCTTCTTCTAGTGAACCGTCGTCGCGCAAAAAGGGGTGCGCCTCCTTTATCCAAGCCTCAAACGCTATCCGGTCAGGATCGACGGGCGGCGGCGGGGTCCAGCCTGACAAAGCGAGTTCGATGGCAATAATCACGGTTGGCGCGTCGATATCGTGGCCGGGGTGTGTTTGCTCTGCCCTGCGCCGGTAGGCTTCTTGCGCGATCTCATCCACGCGACCCATCATCCGCGCCTTGTCCAGTTCCTCCGGGCTCACGCCGCCCTCCTCATGCCGGGCCACACCAGCGGGCGGGCGATGCCGAAGGGGCTGCGCTTGTCACCGCTGTCCGAGAACGCGCAGAACCCGCCCTCGGCCATCACGGCGGCGGCGTGGCGCTCGCAGGCCTCAATCTGCTCCTGACGGGCCGTGCGGATTTGGGCCTCCGTCTCCACCGACGAGGGCTCGACCTTGGCCACCCGGCGGCGCTCCACCGTGCCGGGCGTGTGGCGATGGCCGAGGCGGCGCAGGCGCTCGCCCACGGCCTTGGACGAAATGCCCAGCCGCTCGCCAATCGCGGCGTTTGTCATGCCCTTCCAGCGCAGGGCCAGCGCCGTGGCGTCGTGTTCATCGGTCCAGATCAGTCTCGCGTTCATGCTCTCTCCACTTGCAGAACCACCCGGCCACCGGGCTGGGTGTGGTCGGTCCATCGGATCTTGAGGTCCCGCATGAGGCTGTCGTCCTGGACGACGCCGGCGCGGACCAAAGCGTCCGAAACAGGCTTGATGAGGTTGTCGAGGTCGCGCCGCCGCTTGTCGGGGGCGGTCGCCCAGATGGTCAGGCGATAGCGGCCCTCGACGGGCTCCACGGTCTGACGGGCGATGGCCTCGGCGGCTTCCGTCCGCCAGGCGCGATAGGGCGCCGACAGGATCGGGCGACCGGCCACCGTGCGAAGGGTGCGGTTCACGCTGGGGGGATAGGGAAGGACGATCATGCCCGGCCCCGCAGGCAGGCGTGGACGAACTCGCGGCGCTCGGCCTCGATGTGGCGGACGGGCCGATGCCGGGCGCGGGCCTCGGCGATGCGGCGGTCGAAGTCGGCCAGGCGGACGTCCAGCTCGGACGGGCGACGGCGCAGGCGGGACAGGAGGGACCGGATCACCGCACCGCCTCCACGCCGTCAGCCAGCGCGTCGGCGAGCCAGAGGACGCCCTTCGCCGCCGAGTTCAGGACGGCGAGCAGGACCAGCGTCGGGATCAGCAGCGCGCAGAGCGCGAACATCGCGCACCAGCGCGCGGGTGTGACGAGCAACTTCAAGCTGCTTTCTCCCCAGCGGGCCTCGCAGTATCGGGCCAGCGCGTCACGCGACTGGCGCAGAAGGGGGAGGATGGGGAGATTTGCCCCATCGCGACCGAGGATTTCCATGTGGGTCACCGTCACTGTTGCACCTCAGGAGGTGACGAGTGACGGACTGGAAAGAGGACGCTTACGAAGCCGCCCGGCGCTGTTGGAACCGGAGCCGGGTGGAGACGGACACAGAGACCCGAAAGGCCCTGGAGCGGGCGGCAACCCGCTTCTTCTGGAGGGCCTGCGGGATGGAGGGAGGACCAGATGATCCCCCCTCCCCGCCGGGCTTGCGGGACATTCGCGGCAACTTCCCCGACCGGGGACCGCGTTGACCCATGGGGCTGCCCCGCCTTTGCGGCGGCGCCCGACCAACCGCCGGGGAGGAGCCCCGGTCGGAACCCGAGGACCAGAGGGTTGGTCCCGTAATTCATCAGGCGGCCTCGGCCGGCTCGGGCTTGATCCACGCTGAAGGCGGGATGCCGAGTTCGCGCTCAATCGCGATGGCCAGGGCAAGCGACGGAAGCCGCTTCCCGGCAAGCAGCAGGGACGCATACGGCTGGCTGATCCGCATGGTGCGGGCCAGTTCCATCGGCCGGAGCGTGTCGAGGGTGTGCTTGGACTTGCTCATGCCCAAACTGTTACCCCTCGTAACATCCTCCCGTCAAGAAATTGTTTCTGTCAGTGCGACGACGCCAACGCCTCACCGGCGCACCCTGCCCGCATGACTCGCCCCTCCAGTTTTCCGGCCAACCTGAAGCGCGCCCGCAAAGCTCGCGGCATGACGTTGATGAAGCTGGCCGAGGCGGCCGGCACAACGCACGGGTATCTGAGCCTTCTGGAAAACGGCCAGCGCGCCATGCCGCCGGGCGCCATGCTGGAGAAAATCGCCGACGCCCTTGCCGTTCCGCTTTCCGAGCTGGTGCGCGATGACGCCTCCGTCCCGGTCGTCGGCTATGTCGGGGCCGGGGCCGAGGCGCACTATTACGCCACCGGCGACGGCAACCTGGGCCAGATCGACGCGCCGCCGGGCGCCAGGCCGTCCACCGTGGCGGTCGAGATCCGCGGCGACAGCCTCGGCCCGCTCTTCGACGGCTGGGTCGCATTCTACGACGAGACCCGGACGCCGGTGACGCCGGACCTGATCGGCCAGCTTTGCGTGGTCGGCCTGCCGGACGGGCGCATCCTCATCAAGCGCCTGAAGGCCACCGCCGACCCGGCGCGGTTCCATCTGCTGGCCAACACCGAAGCGCCCCTGTTTGACCAGGAAGTGTCCTGGGCGGCGCGGGTCCTGACCATGAGGCCGAAATGATGCCCCTGCTTCGCTGGATTTACGCCCGCATCGGCCAGATGACGTGTTTCACCTTTGCGGGCCTCTCGTTCTTTGCAGTCGCCATGAATGACACCGGCGACAACACCTTGCCCAACGCCGTCATCGGCGCGGCCTTCCTTGCCGGCGGCCTGGTCCTGCGCCACCAGCATCGCATGGAAAGCCGCTGATGGCCCCGTCTTCAGGAAAGGCAACGCTTGTCGCCAAACCTTCCGATGATGGCCTGCAGATCGCATTGGAAATTCACGTCAACGGAACGCCTCTGGCTCACGCATTTCTTGACGGCGCGGAAATTCAGGACGCCATCGCCATGCTTGCCGCAGCGCGGCAGAGCCTTGTGGAGACAGAACATCCACCGCGCGAGCTCGAACACGGATCGCGCCTTGTTCCAGTCACGGACCCGATATGGCGGATCCCGGCTGGGGATCAGAACGGCATGAAGTTGCTGGCCCTGCGCCACCCCGGCATTGGATGGCTAGGCTTCCTGCTTCCTCCGGCGGAAGCGGCAGGGATTGCAGACTGGTTGACCCGTCAGACCCCTGAAACACCAACAGGCTGACGCTCGCAGTCAGAGCGAGGCCGGTCAAACCACCACCCCCACCGCCGGGCCACGCCGTAATGGTCCTGCCGCTTTCCCACCTGGGGCCGTCCTGATCCTCACTCATCGCGCCTCCTGCCCCGCTCCGGCGGGGTTTTTCATGGGCCGAAGGTAGCACGCGCCGTTGCCGGTTGGAAAGAATTGTTACGGACCGTAACTTTTCCGCTTGACCCATTTGTTTCTGTCCGTCACATTGTGCCCATCGCCACCCGGTGATGGAGACCCTTGATGAAAATCACCCCCGAGAACTTCGCCGCCGTTTATCAGTTCATCGTCGGCGAGCCCGGCCCCGCCGACTTCCACGACAGCCTGATCGCCCAGCACGCCTGCCGCTGCGACAATTGCGGCGCCTGGTGGTGCGACGGCGAGACCCTGAACGATCACGACTTCAGCGACGAGCAGCTCTGCATCGAGTGCCTGGAAGGTTTTGCTGACGTCTGGTGCGAGGGCGTCAGTCCCGAGCAACACAACGCGGCCAGCAGGGCGGCGGGTCGGCTTTGGGACGCGGTTCCTTACCGCACCCTCGAAGAAGCCCTCGCGGACGATCAGGTGCCCGCGTGATGCCCACCCTCATCATCACCGCCGCCCCCGATGGCTGGAGCCTTCGCTTCCGCGAGGGCGACGACTTCCACACCGACGAGATCGTCGCCGTTTTCCCCACCTGTGACGAGGCTTGGGCCGCCCTGAAAGCCGCCCGCCGCGCCGCCTTTGAACTGAGGAACCTCACCAATGTCTAACGCCCTCACCGTCCCCAACTACCAAGTCGCCGACATGGAGCGCATGGCCAAGGCCTTCGCCGCGTCCAAGCTGTTCGGCGTCCAGAACCTCGACCAAGCGCTGGCCCTGATGCTGGTCGCCCAGGCCGAAGGTCGCCACCCGGCCAGCGCGGCGCAGGACTACAACATCATCCAGGGCCGACCGGCGAAGAAAGCCGACGCCATGCTGCGGGACTTCCTCTCGGCTGGCGGAAAGGTCGAGTGGCACGCGCTCACCGACGACAAGGCCGACGCCACCTTCTCGCATCCGGCCGGAGGATCGGCGCGGATCGACTGGACGCTCGAGCGTGCCCGCGCCGCTGGCATCACCAACCCCATGTGGAAGAAGTATCCCCGCCAGATGCTGCGGTCCCGCGCCGTCAGCGAGGGCGTCCGCACGGTCTGCCCCGGCGCGACCTCCGGCATGTATGTGCCCGAGGAAGTGCAGGACATTGTGCACGTCGAGCCCGCGCCGCCGGTCGCCGTCGAGACGGCCCCGGTCATGATCGAAGGCGACTTCACGGCGCCCAAGCAGCGCAAGTCCGGCGCCCAAGCCAAACGCGACGGGGATCACGACCGGATCATTGGCGAGATCAACACCCTCTCGAAAGAGGGCCTGGCCGACTGGCTCACCAACTTTGACGCCTACACGGCGGAATTGCCGCTGTCGTGGCTGGACCCCATGCGGGACAAGCTCGAACTGCGCCGCCAGGAACTGTTCGCCCCGCACCTCGAAGCCGAAGCCGAGATGGATGAAGGCTTCCGCGCTGCTGTCGGGGCGGCGGCATGAGCCAGCAAATCCCAGACCTCAACGCCCTGACGCCAGACACGCGTCAATTCCTAGAGCCAATTCTTAGCGACTTGGCGCAGATCCACAATCTGACTGACCACATGAGCGAAAAGGACGCGGTTGAGTCCTTGCTGGAGTTGCTGAAGGCAGGGCTCATTAAGCTTCGATACGCCGAAGACGCCGACGGAATGCATTTTTCCATCGTGCTGTCCGACGACCTTGAAGTGGTGACGGTTCAATGAGCCGCGCCGTCCTCATCCTCCACCGCCAGTCCGACCGTGACCGCGCCGCCGCGTGGGTCCGGTCGGCCCCCTGGGGAACCCGGATCACGTTCCAAGAGGCCAAGCGGTCCAGCGACCAGAACGCCAAGATGTGGGCCATGCTCACCGAGGTCGCTCGTCAGGTGAAATGGCACGGCCAGCGCCTGTCCGCCGACGACTGGAAGCTGGTGTTCCTCGCCGCCCTGAAGGCGGAGCTACGCATCGTCCCCAATCTAGACGGCACTGGCTTCGTGGCCTTGGGCCGGTCGTCCTCCGACCTGTCCGTTTCCGAAATGGCCGACCTCATCGACCTGATCGCCGCGTTTGGTGCGCGTCAGGGCGTGGTGTTCGCCGACCAGATGGAGGCTGCGTGATGCCCTACAACGTAGGCGGTTCCGCCCACACCGTCCTCACGGATCTGCACCACCACGGCGTGATCCGCTACAGCGCCGCCCACCGCCTGATCGCCGGTGAGCGCCAGACAGCGGGCGCGTGGAAAAAGGCCCACTTCCTGCTCGTCACGATGATGGACGCGGGCCTCATCCGCTGGGCGCACACGGACTCCCACCTGATCGTCATGACGCGGGAAGGCCGGGAAGCCCTGGCCGACCTCAACGCGGGCATTGACGTGCCCTCCGTCGCCCCGGTCGGCGGGGTGCGGTTCTTCGGTCGGGAGGCTGCGTGATGCGCCTCCTGATCCTCGCCGGGGAACTGGTCCTGACGGGCGCCGTGTTCTCGGCCCTCTGCTGGCTGCTGATCGCGCTCGCTGCGCTGGCGGGTGGCGCATGACCCCCGCCGACAAGCGCGCCACCCTTGCCCGCCTGCGCGAGGCCATCGGCCAGATACGGCCCGAGAAAACGGCGCGCAGGGGCTTCACGCCCGCCCAGCGCAGGAAGGTGGCCGAGGCATGGTCCGGGGCCTGTAGCGCCTGCGAAACGGCCCTGTCGGGCGCATGGCACATCGACCACGTCATCCCCCTGGCCCTCGGCGGCCGCCACGATCCGGGCAACTGGGTCCCGATCTGCGTGGACTGCCACAAAGCCAAGACGCGGGGCGACGTGAAGACCATCGCCAAGACCGAACGCATCATCCGCCGCGAGACGGAGGGGCCGAAACCGTCCCGCCTCAAGAGCCGAGGCTTCACCCATTCCCGCCGGTTCGACGGCTCCATCCGAAAGCTGAACGCATGAACAAGCACATGGCCTACCTCGCCGTTGTCGCATGGGCGAACGGTGCCAACCTGAGCGGGGCCGACCTGAGCGGGGCCAACCTGTACGGGGCCGACCTGCGCTGTGCCAACCTGAGCGGTGCCAACCTGCGCTGTGCCAACCTGTACGGGGCCAAATACCAAGACGACACCCTCTTCGCCCGCACCGCCGCCGCCGAACGAACGGACGGCTACATCTTCCACCTGTTCCGTCTGGAGGACGGCACACACAAGGTCATGGCCGGGTGCCGCTGGTTCACGGTCAATGAATACCGCGCCCATGTCGCCATTCTATACCCCAACACCGACAAGGCCCGCGAGACGCTGGACATCCTGGACTTCTTTGAGCGGAGGGCGGGGGCATGACCTACATCACCGTTCCCACCGAGGCCCGCGCCTTGTCCGACACCCTCGCCGCCGAGGCCGCGCTGATCCGCCGGGCCTGCGGAACCTGGGCCACGCCCGAGGCGCTTCAGGCCGCCGAACGCGCCGCCGACCGGATGCGAGCCCAGCTCGCCGCCGTGCGGGCTGAACTCACCAAAGCCCGGAGAGCCGCATGACCCACGACACCATCCAGCGCCTCGCCCGCGAACGCGCCATCCAGCGCCTGTCGCCGTCTCAGGCCAACCTCCTGACCCGACCCATCCGCGCCGGGGAACTGGACGACACCGACCGCGTGGCCAACATCGTGCAGGACATCCAGGCCGGCTACGTGCTGGCCGAGCTGACGCTGGACGAAGCCCGCTCCTTTCGCCCGAGCGGTGCTGACAGCCTGGCCGGGATCC
>RFQN01000071.1 GCA_009924965.1 Verrucomicrobiota bacterium | reverse complement strand
GATGAGATCGGGGAGATCGACGCGACGACCCAGATCAAGCTGCTCCGTTTCCTCGAGACGCGGAGCGTGGAGCGCCTGGGTTCGCACAAGCCGATCCCGCTGGATCTCCGTTTGGTCTGCGCGACCAACCGCGACCTCCAGCAGATGGTGAAGGAAGGTAAGTTCCGCGAGGACCTTTACTACCGTCTGTCCGTCGTGCCCTTGCGCATGCCGCCGCTGCGCGAACGCACCGACGACATCCCCTTGCTCCTCGCCCATTACCTGAAGCGCTTCGCGGTGGAGAACAACTTGAGCGAAGTGCGCCTCTCCGCCGACGCGCTGGCCGTGCTGGCCCGCTACCCTTGGCCGGGCAATATCCGTGAGCTGCGCAATACCTGCGAGAACCTTGCCGTGCTCCGTGCGGGCAAGGTGTTGACGGCGGCAGACCTCGACCCGCGCTATGTCCAACCGCTCAGCGCCAGCGGAGTCCTCCGCCCTGCCCTGCCCGCGACGACCGGCAGCGTGTTCGATAAGGAGCAGAACGAGAAGGAACTCCTGAAGCAGGCGCTGGCTTCCGCCTCGGGCAACCGCACGAAGGCGGCGGAGCTCCTGGGGATTTCCCGCCGGACCTTGCACCGTAAACTTTTGCAGTGGCCTGAACTCGAAGTCGGCCAGGCTCCCCATGCTTAAGTCGGTTTGGCTCGGGCTCGTCTTTGCGGTCTCCGTCCACGCGGCGGACATCGTTGGCTCCGACTTGCTGAAGCCTGCGCTGACCGAGGGGCTCCGAGCGGTGGCTCCAGCCAAGTCTGTGGATTTCGCCGGCAGCTTGCCCGGCCGGCGGAGTTTGGCCGAGGGCCGCGCCTCGGTGGCGTTGCTCTTTCAGCGCGACGGCGAAGCGGACCCCGCCGCTCCGGCCGGGCAGAGCCTGCAGCGCTACCTGCTCGCCAACGCGGCCGTCGTCGTCGCCGTCCATAAGTCCAACCGCCAGAACCAAGTCAGCTTCGCCGACCTCAACAGCCTTTTGGCGAAAGACCCCAAGGTGTATTATGTGAATTGGAACGACCTCGCGGGCGGCAACCTTTCGGAGACCATCCTCACCTACCTCTACGCGCCGCATGGGGCCTTCGCCCGGGAGCTGATCCAAGGCGTTCCCTTGGCGAACCAACCATTCCGCCAGGAGGTCAACCTAGTCATGGATTGGGCGCCGGTCGGACAGAGCCTAGCCACCCGCCCGGCTACCCTCGCCTTTGCCCCGGGGCTGCCACCGGGTTCCGAGGGACGCCTCCTCCAGGTCTCCGATGGCCGTCCGGGCAAGTCGACCACCGCCTATTCGCCCGATGAGATGAACATCTATAACGGCGATTACCCACTTCGCCTGCCCCTCTATCTTTATGTACGGACCGACCAACAGGCCGCCCAGAAAGAAGCCCTGAAATGGCTGTTTTCCGAGGCGGCCGCCGAACGGATCCGGTCCTTGGGCCTCTACCCTGCCCCTAAGGCTATCCGTGAGCGTTTAGCCCAAAGGCTTGACAGCCGCTGAGCAGATTGGTCTGCTTCCCTTCCGAAAGCGCGCGTAGCTCAATGGTAGAGTACCACCTTGCCAAGGTGGCTGTTGCTGGTTCAAGTCCAGTCGCGCGCTCCACTTTAACCCACCTTAACCGGTGGGTTTCTTGTTTTAGGCGGCGACCGGGAGGGTCACGGTGACCTTCAGGCCCTTGGGACGGACGTTGTCCGCGGTCACCGACCCGCCATGGAGTTCGGCGACCTGCCGGACGATGCTCAAGCCGAGGCCGCTCCCGCCGGCGCGGCGAGACTTGTCGGTCCGGTAGAAGCGGTCGAACAACCGAGGCAGGTCCACCGCGGCGACGCCTGCGCCGTCGTCCTGGATTTCCAAGGCGACGCCGCCCGGCACATGCGAGGTGCGGATGAGGATGTGCGTCGCGCCCGCGGCGTGCGCGAGCGCGTTCTCGATGAGGTTCTGGACCAAGCGGCGCGCTTGCACCGGATCGACCGCGGCGGTCTCTTCGGCGCGGAGGTCGAGCTCGACCTTGACCTTGGCCGCGCGGCAACGCGGCCCGAGCTCTTCGGCGACTTCCCGGCACGCCCGGTGCAGCGCGCCCGCCTCGCGGCGCATCAGGTCCTGCGAGCTCTCCAGGCTGGCGAGTGCGAGCAAGCCTTCGACGAGCCCTTGGAGACGGCCGACGGACGAGACGATCTTCTGGATGAAGCGCGCGCGGTCTTCGGGCGTCATCGACTCCTGGTCGTCCGCGAGCGTCTCCGCGTAGCCACGAAGGATGGTCACCGGCGTCCGTAGGTCGTGCGAGACGTTCGTGACGAAATCGCGTTCCATCGCCTGCAGCCGCTTGAGCGCGGTGACTTCCGCCAGCACGAAAATGACGGCGCCGTCGCCGAAGGCTTCCGGGTCGGTGCGCGCGCCGGCCGCCTGGATCCAAGCGTCGGCGAGCGGCGCACGATGCAGGAGGATGGTGTTCCCTGCCCTGCCCTCGCGCCGCACTTGGCGGATCAGCTCGATGAAGTCCGCGCTCTTCACCAAAGGCACGATCGGTCCGCCGAGCTCCGCATCGGAGAGGCTGAACAACGCGCGCGCGGCGGGATTGGCGAGACGCAGGCGGTCCTGCGCATCGACGACGAGCACGGCGTCGGTGAGCGGCGCCAGCAGCGCCTCCACGCGTTTGGCCGCGGCGGAGCGGATCTCCGCTTCCGTCAGCGTCCGGCCTTCGATGGCCGTGAAGAGTTCATCCAACTGCAGCCAGCGGATGAGCCAGCCGCGCGGGCGTTCGGTCCCACCGCCGCCGAGCAACGAGCGTCGGCACCACCGGAGGCAGCGTCCGAGTTCGGCGACACACCAGCCGATCAGGCCAAGCCCGACGGCGAGGAGTATCCAAGGAAGCCAGATCATCTCTCGGAGAGCGTGCGGAAGGCCTGCGGCGCGGGCGAGCGCAAAGCGGTTAACCCGTCACGCGGTAGCCGACGCCGCGGACCGTCTCGATGACGTCGCCGGCCGGCCCGAGCTTTTCGCGCAAGCGCCGCACGTGCGTGTCGACCGTGCGCGTCTCGAGGTCGGGTGAGTAATTCCACACGTCCGACAGCAGCTCTTCGCGGGACTGCACGCGGCCTTTGCGTTCGAGGAGCAGGCGGAGGAGCTTGAATTCGGTCGCGGTGAGTTCGAGCGCCTTGCCGCCCGCGGTCACTTCATGGCGTTCGATGTCGAGCACCAGCGCGCCGGCGGCGAGGCGCGTCGACGGTTTGGCCGCGGCGGATTTCGCGCGACGCAGCAACGCCTGCGCGCGGAGCATGAGCTCGCGCACATCGAAGGGCTTGGTGACGTAATCGTCGGCGCCGGACTCTAGGCCGCGGACTTTGTCGGCGGTCTCCCCTTTCGCGGTGAGGAAGATCACCGGCGTGTCCTGGAGCAACGCATCCGCGCGCACCATGCGCAGGAGCTGCACGCCGGTGAGCTCGGGCATCATCACGTCGAGGATGATGAGGTCGGGACGGAAATCGCGGGCCAAGCCGATCGCGCGGAGCGGGTCGTTGAGGCTGCGGACGGCGTACCCGGCCTGGCGGAACTTATAGTCCAAGAGTTCGGTGACATCCGTTTCGTCGTCGACGACGAGGATGCGCTTGAGGTGCTCGGCATCTTGGTTGGCCATGGAGAGACTCAAAGCGGCTTGGCACGCTAGCGCCAGATTTAGGTGTCAATTGAGGCAGTAAGGTTACGGGCGACAATTTTTAACTTAAGTCAATGAAAAACAACGACTTATGAAACCGAGTCACCTGATTGTTTCACGGCCTAGCCGCAAGTGTTACAGTATGGGATGTTCCACGTGGAACACCCCTGCCCTACCCCGTCTCTTAGGCGCCCTTCTGGGCCCGGAATAAAACCATGAGCAAGGAGATGTCCGCGGGATTGACCCCGCTGATCCGGCTCGCTTGGCCCAAGGTTTGGGGCTGGATGTTGTGGAGCTTCTGGCGGGCCTCGCTGCGAAGCCCGTAGGCCTTAAGGAAATCAAAGCCCGCTGGGACCTTGAAGGACTCCAGGTCGTGGAGCTTGCGGGCTGAACGGCGCTCACGGTCCAAGTAGCCACGGTATTTGACCCGATACATGACCTCGGCTTGGACTTCGGGGGTTTCGGCCAAGAAGCTGGGCGGAAGATCGCTGGGGACGCCATCCATGTTTCTACGCAGGACGTCGCCCGCCAGGCCCCCTGAGATGGCGATTTTTTCAAGGTACTCGGTCCAATGGGCAACTTGTGCGGCTTTGGACTCAATCCGGGCTAAGCGGGCGGCTGGGACGAGGCCATAGTCCGCGATTTTCGACTTAAGGCGGAGTTCCGCGCTGCCATGGTTGAATAAGAGGCGGTATTCGGCCCGGCTGGTGAACATGCGGTAAGGCTCTTGGGTGCCTTTGGACACTAAGTCGTCGATCAGGACCCCAATATAGGCCTCGTCGCGGCCAATGACCATGGGGGTCTGGCCCTTGACCCGACAGGCGGCATTAACCCCAGCCACGAGTCCCTGGGCAGCGGCTTCTTCGTAGCCTGAAGTGCCATTGATCTGGCCAGCGAAGAAGAGGCCTTCGACTTTCTTGGATTCGAGGGTGGGGTAGAGCTGGGTAGGGGGCGCGAAGTCGTACTCCACCGCGTAGGCCGGGCGGAGCATGACCGCTTTCTCTAGTCCAGGGATGGAATGGAGCATCTCCAGTTGCACCTCAAAGGGCAGGGAGGTGGAGAGTCCATTGATGTACCATTCGTCGGTATTGCGACCTTCGGGTTCCAGGAAGAGTTTATGGGACTCCTTCTCTGAGAACTTCACAAACTTGTCTTCGATCGAGGGGCAGTAGCGCGGACCGATGCCTTTAATCTCGCCGCCATAGAGAGGGGAGCGGTGGAGGTTGTCGTGGACGATCTTACCGGTCACCCCCGAGGCCTCGGTCATCCAACAGGATACTTGGTTGCTACCAGGAGTCCATCCCGGGAGGCGCTCGCCGCGTTGTTCCACGTGGAACATATCGCCTTCTTGTCGGGTGTCGTGGAAGGCAAACAGGGTAGGGGAGGCATCTCCTGGTTGTTCCTCGCATTGGCTGAAATCGATGGACGATCCCAGGATGCGCGGAGGGGTGCCGGTCTTGAGGCGTTGCAGTTCAATGCCAGCGTCTAAGAAACTGCTAGACAAGGACTTAGCACTAAAATCGCCAAGCCGCCCGCCCTCGGTTTTGTTATTCCCGATGTGCATCAGGCCGCGCAAGAAAGTACCCGTCGTGACGACCACGGTGCGACCGTAGAAAGCGAGGTCTAGGTTGGTGTTCACCCCGACGACAGCCCCGCCTTTGAAGATGAGGCCGGTGACCATCGCCTGGAAGATCGTCAGGCCCGGCTGCAGTTCGCAGAGGTGCTTCATCCGGAACTGGTAGGCCTTCTTATCGCATTGGGCACGGGGGGCCTGGACGGCCGGGCCCTTGGAGGAGTTGAGGAGCCGGAACTGGATCCCGGTGGTATCGGCGGTCAGGCCCATCTCGCCCCCGAGGGCATCGATTTCGCGGACGATGTGCCCCTTGGCCTGCCCCCCGATGGCTGGGTTGCAGCTCATCTGGGCGATCGTGTCGATGTTACCGCTCAGGAGGAGCACCTCGACGCCCATGCGGGCGGCGGCCAAGGCGGCCTCGACGCCGGCATGGCCAGCCCCACAGACGATGACGTCGTAAGGCCGGGTGGGGCCGAGGCGGATTTCTTTGGGCGGTCGCATAGGAGGCTTCCCTCCTAGCGAAGGGAATCACTTCCCTATGCAGAAGGAAGCAAAGAGCTTGTCCAGCATACGCTCATTGTCGATGCGCCCGACGATTTCCCCCAGGGCGTCCAAAGCCTCCCGGCAGCGGGCGGCCGCCAGTTCGGTCTGGGCGGGGGGTGCCAGGTGGGTTTGGGCCGATTGCAAGGCCGCCGCCGCCCGGAGGAGGGCGTCGGCATGGCGGACCCCGACGACGAGGTCTTCCGCCCCAGGGGCGACTTCGCGGTCGATCAAGATTTCGCCAAGCCGTGCGCGGAGGGCTTCCGCATCCCGGCCGTCCAGGAGGCAGGTCGGGATCTTCGTGAGCTCCGGCTTCCACGTCGCGTGTCCCGCGTGCGCGGGGAGGTCGGACTTGTTCGCGATGACGAGCGTGCGCGTCGCGTCGAGGAGCGCGTCGAGTTCCGGCGGCAACGCCGGCGGCGGCGCGGAGCGGTCGACGACGAGCAGGAGGAAGTGCGCGGCGCGCGCCTGCTCGAGCGAGCGTTCCATCCCCGCATGCTCCAACGCGGAGCCACCGGTGCGCAGGCCCGCGGTGTCGACCGCGGTGACCGCGAGCGGCAGGCCCGCGATGGGCGCCTCGAGGAAGTCGCGCGTCGTGCCGGGTTCGGCGCTCACGAGGGCGCGTGCGGAGCCGGTCAGCGCGTTGAGCAGGCTCGACTTGCCGGCGTTGGGCGCGCCGACGACGGCGACGCGCAGGCCGTCGCGCAAGGCGGCGTCATGCCGGGCGGTGCGAGCGTATCCAGAAAGTTCTGACGATAGTTTCGCCAACGTTTGCAGGGGTCCTGCGGGGTCCTCGGGCGGAAGGTCTTCCTCCGGGAAGTCGATGTGCGCCTCGAGCGTGGCCAGCGCGGCCAGCAGGCGATCGCTCCAGGCGGCCACGTGGCGGCCGAGTTCGCCGGCGAGCTGGCGGCGCGCGGAGGCGAGCGCGCGCTCGGAGCTGGCGTGGATCAGGTCGGCGACGGCTTCGGCCTGCGTGAGGTCGAGCTTGCCGGCGAGGAAGGCGCGGCGCGTGAACTCGCCGGGCTCCGCCGCGCGGCAACCGCGCGCGAGGCAATCCTCGACGAGGCGGCGCACGAGCAACGGGTTGCCGTGGCAGGTGACTTCCAAGGAATCGCCGCCGGTGAACGAATGCGGCGCGACGGCGAGCACCGCGACGACTTGGTCGATGGGTTGGCCCGCGCGGTCGCGCCAGATCGCCGTCGTCGCGTGGCGGGCGGCGGGCGGCGCGCTCCGCCCGAAGGCGGCGCAGGCGAGGCTCGGGGCCAAGGGGCCGTCGATGCGGATCACCGCGAGCGCGGAGCGTCCGGTAGGCGTGGCGGCGGCGACGATGGTCTCGGT
>RFQN01000008.1 GCA_009924965.1 Verrucomicrobiota bacterium | reverse complement strand
ACGGCCGACCCCGGTGGAATCGCGCAGGACCAACGTGCCGGCGGCGCCGTTGAACTGGAGGATACCGCCGGCGCGACCGCCAGTACCGATGTTGATGGTGTTGGCGTAGATGGTGTTCGTACCCGCCCCGAGGTTCATCAGGTGGATATTGGACATGCCGGAGCCGCCGATACGGAGCTCGCCCGTCTGGATCACGTTCGAAGTGCCGGCCAAGATGAGCTTCTGGAGCGGGCCGGTGTTATTGTCGCCCTGGTAATCGACAGCGAACAGACCGCCCGTACCGAGGATGGCGGTGAAGTTAGCCAAGGCCGACATGTCCACCTGCGTCTGGAACGCGTTGTTGGTCGTGGCGTTGCCGGTACCGACCCAGAAGTTGGCACCGTTCATGTAGAAGTTGCCGCCGCCCACGAAGTTCGTCGTGACCGAGCCCTGCACCGTACCGCCGGACTGCGTCGAGGAGAAGGTGTTACCGAACTTTACGTCGCCGAGGATGTTCAGCGTACGTCCGGCGCCGATGGTCACCGTGTTGACGACCGGGGCCGCCGCGGTCGCGCTGCGACCATTGACGACGGTGAACGACGAGAACGTCGGGCTCAGGTTCGTGAAGTCGAGGTTACCGGCGGTCGTGATGGTATCGGCCGAACCGATGCGCAAGGCGCCGAACGTGTTGATGCCGCCCGTGGTGGTCATCACTTCGCGGGTGTAGCTGCTGAGGGCCGAGTAGTTGCCCGAGGCGGCCGCGGTCAGAGGCTTGCTCAGGGTCACCGTGGTGCCGCTAATGGCGGTGATGACCGTGCCGGCGTCGACGCCCGTGCCGGTGATGACCTGGCCGACGACGAGGCCCGTGGCGGAAGAAGCCGCCAGCGTACTGGTGCCGGAGGTACCGGTCGCGGTGAAGGCCGTAGTCGAGCCGAAGGCCAGCGTGCCGTTGTCGACGGTGACGCCACCGGTGGTGAGCACCGGCCCGCTGAAGGTCTGGGTACCGGTGTTCTGCTTGAGGATCAGGCCCGTACCGAGGATCTGGCCGTAGAAGTTGTTCGAGCCCGTGCCGTTCAGCGTCAACTGGTTCGCGCCCAAGTTGACCGTACCGCCGTTGCCGCTGAGGTTGTAGACGGTGGCCGCCGTGGAGAGCGTCAGGTTGGCGCCCGGGTTGACCGAGACGAGGCCCGTGCCCGCGGCCGCCGCGCTGCCGAGGGTGACCGTACCTGCGCCGACCGTGAGGGTGCCGCTGAAGGTATTCGCACCGGAGAGCGTGAGGTTGCCCAGGCCATCGGCCTTGTTCACCGAGCCCGTGCCCGTGGCGATGATGCCCGAGACCGTGATGTTGCCGTCGCCGCCGAAGACGGTGCCGATGTTCGTGCCGGCGATGGCGGTGGTGGCCGAGAGCGTCAAGGTGCCCGCCTCGGAATTGATGCGCGTCGTACCCGTGATCGTCAGCGGGCCGGCGAAGGTGTTCGCACCGGAGACGTTGCGGAGGGCGCCCGAGTTGTTGATGCCGCCGCCGACCAAGCTGACCGGCTCGGCCAAGGTCGTGATGCCGCCCTGGATTTCCAAGGCCGCGCCCGACGCGATGGTGGTGGTGCCCGCGATGGTGCCCAAGGCGGAGGCGTTGGCGATGTTGACCACACCGGCGCTGATGGTCGTGACGCCGACATAGGTATTGGCGCCGGAGAGTTGCAGCGTGCCGGTACCGGACTTGATCAGCGAACCAGCGCCGCCGAGGATACCGCCGAAGATCGAAGTGGAATTATCGCCACCGACCGTCAGAGCCACGGCCACCGGCGTCGCGGCGATCGT
The DNA here is from genome assembly GCA_009924965.1 of Verrucomicrobiota bacterium. Lineage (GTDB taxonomy): Bacteria > Verrucomicrobiota > Verrucomicrobiia > Opitutales > UBA953 > UBA953. The sequence continues at coordinate 14,545 of RFQN01000008.1, read as the reverse complement.
CTGCAAGTTGAAAGTGCCACCCGTACCCGCGAGGGCGTTCTGGGTGAACGTCGTCATGCCCGTGTTGAAGTTCACCGTGCCGCCCGTGGTCGTCAGGGCGCCGGTGCCGAGCGCGGTGGCGCCACCGACCGTGAGCGTGCCGCCCGCGACCGAGGTGCCGCCCGTGTAGGTGTTGGCACCCGTGAGGAGCACCGAGCCAGCGTTGGTGGCCGGGATGACGAGCTGACCGGAGCCGGACAAGATACCGGAAGCCGTCAGCGTGAAGGTCGAGGTCGCAGAGAGGCCGCCTACGTTATTGACCGTCATGGCGCGGGCGTTGGTGACCGTGGCAGTGGCGTTGAGTGCGCCGCCGTTCAAGGTCACAGCACCCGTACCGCCGAGGTTACCGTCGACGGAGTAATTGACGATGCCACCGTTGATGATGGTGCCGCCAGTGTACGTGTTCGTACCGGTTAAGGTCAGGGCCTGGGTGCCGGCCTTGACGAGCGTCAACGCGCCCGTGCCGTTATTGGCGATGACCGAGCCAATCGTCAGGCCGGCGGTGTCGTACTGGTGGACGAAGAGCGAGCTGGCGGAATTGAGGACGCCGGCGGTCAAGGTACCACCGCTGATCGTGCCGGCGAAGGTGCCGTTAGCCAAAATACCGCCGGAAACGATGGTCTGGGTGAAGCCCGTACCGATGGTCAGCGTGGTCGCGGCGGCTGGCGACAGACGCAACGCGTTGACGGACTGCGTCGCAGTGGTCGTCGCGGTCGCGGTGAGGGAATAGTTCGTCGTCGCGGTCGCGCCGGTGAGCGGCATCGCCGTTTCACCCGAGAGGGCGGACGAACCCGTCGCGGAAGGCACGAGCCAGCCAGCGCCGGCATTAGCCGTGGCATAACCACCGAGGATGCCGTTGACGGCGGCCGTCGAAGTGTTGAAGCCGTTCGACACCAGAAGCGTGCCAGTCGGTAGGGTGACGTCCACGGTCGCACCGGAGCTCGCCGTGATGGCACCGACGGTGAGGGCCAAGGGATTCGCGGTGGCGTTGGCCGTCAGGACGATGGCGTTGGCGCCAGAGCCGAGGGTGAGGCCGTTGACCGTCTGAGCATTCGTGGTGCTAGCCTTACCGGTCAGGGTCAGCGTGCCGCCACCCAGGGTGAGGGCGCCGGTGGAAGCCAGGATATTGTTGGCCGGAGAGGAGGCCTGCGAGAAGTCGAGCGTCAGGCCGCCGCGGTTGACGGTGGTACCGCCGGTGTAGGTGTTCGTGCCGGCGAGGGTGAGCGTGCCCGTGCCGACCTTGGTGACGGAGCCGAGGCCCGAGAGCACGCCGAGGTAAGACGTCGAGGCGTTGTTCGCGCCGACGGTGAGGGCGATCGCCGCCGGGGTGGCGTTGGTGTTGCTGAGGCTGAGGGTCGCGGCGCTGGAGGTGCCAGAGAGGCCACCCAGCGTCATGGTCGTGAGGGCAGTACCGCCGTTCACCGTGCCGCCGTTCAAGGCGAGCGTGCCCGTGCCGAGCGCGCCGGCGTTGCCGAGCTGGAGCGTGCCGCGCGAAACCGTCGCACCGCCACGGAAGACGTTGGCGGAAGAAAGCACCACCGTGCCCGTCGCGTCCGTAGCGGCGTTAACGGCGAGGGCACCGAGGCCGTTGACGATACCGGCGTAGGTGAGCGTGGTCGAGGCGCTGGCAGCGAGGCCGCCCGTCGTGCCAGAGAGCAGTTCGATCCCGCGGTTAGCGCTGACAGTGGTATTGACCGAAGCCTGCAGGGCGCCGCCCGCCAAGAGGAGGGTGCTGACCTTAGCCGTCGCCGGAGCCGTGCCGAGGGCGGCGTCCGAATTGATGAGGAGCGTGCCGGCGCCGACGACCACGGAGCTGGCGTCGCCGAGGGCCGCCATCTGGAAGGTGTTCGTCCCGGTGAGGGCCAGCGTGCCCGCGCCATACTTATGGAGCATGCCGCTGCCGCTGATGACGCCACCGAGGGTCAAGGTGCCGGCGGTGGTCGTGATGCCGCGCGTGCCGGTGAGGGCGACCGCGCCCGTACCGAGGTTCAAGGCAGAACCGTTGGAGCCGGTGTAGGTAAAGTCGGCGGACAGGCCGATGGCGTTGTTCGTCGAGAGCGTGACGTTGAGGCCCGAGGAATTATCGAGGCTGAGGCCCGAGCTTTCGAGCAGGTTGAGGATGCCCGTGCCGAGCGCGCCGGCGTTGTTGAGGCCCAAGCCGCCTTGACGGACGATGAGGCCAGCGGAGAGCGCGTTGGCGTTCCAGAGCGTGGTCGTGTTGCTGCCCAGCTTGACGAGGGCGTTACTGCCGGAGAGGACCGCGTTGATCGACTGGCCATACGTCGTCGGGTTGAGGTAGATCGTGCCGTTGCCAGCGAGGTTCAGGGTGCCGGTGCCGCCGATGTCGCGCGAGATCGAGTAGGCGTTGCCCGCCCCGTTCGTCGTGAGCGTGGACGCCGAGTCCACGCGGTTCAGGGCGAACAGCGGGACGTTCAGGTTGGCGCCGGTCACCGAGCCGCGGCCGGTGTTGTCGATGCTCAGCGTACCGCTGTTGAAGACCAAGTAGGCCGTGGTGTTGGCCGAGCCCACGCCCCAACCCGCCTTCAGGTTCAGGGTGCCGCCGTTGAGGTTGTACGTGCCGTAGGTCGTCTGGCCGTTGAGCGTGCCCGACGTGGTGCCACGGTTGTCGATGGAGACGAAGTTCGTGCTGACCGTGCCGGCGTTCTGGTTGAACCAGCTGACGCCGTCGATGCCCACGTAGATACCGCCGTAGGTTTCGCCCGCCTGCGGGCCGATCGGGGAGTTGGTGGTGACGTTCGGCGAGTAGGCGTACGAGTTGAACGTGCCGCCGTTCATGGTGTAGTTGCTCGTGCCCGCCCAGTGGCCGACGCGCACTTGACCGACGTTGACCGTCGTGCCGGCTTCCTGGACGACCGAGCCATTGAAGTTAACCTGGGTTTCGCCCATGCCGAAGTAGGCCAGGTTCAGCGTGGAACCATTGCTGATGACGAGGCGGGAGTTGGCCACACCCGCGCCGACTTCCAGGCGGCCACCTGCGCCACCCGTGATCGCGATGAGGTTGTTCTTATCGGAGCCAGACCAGTTCGCTAGGTAGAAGTTGGCACCGTTGGTCTCGACGCCCGTGCCGGTCGTGTTGACGCGGACGGTGGCGCCGGCGGCAGAGGCCGTACCACCCAAGGTCTGCTGCGCCAGCGAGATGGACTGGGTCGGCAGCAGGACGTAACCGTCGCTGCGACGGAAGTCCAAGATGGTCGAGCGCCATTGCGTGGTCGAGTTGTTCGTGCCGCCGTTGCTCCACTCGCCGTTCAGGATGATATTGCCCGAGAAGAAGCCGGTGGTTCCGCCGTTGCCGATCTGCAGCGTGTCGGTGCCCAGAGCCGAGTACTGCGTGCCTGCGCCCGCGTTGACGACCACCGTCGGGACGTTGAGCTGGCCGGTGATGACCGAGGTGGAGCCGGTCGCGGTGCTGGCGCCACCGAAGGTCAGGATCGAGGTCGGGGTCGAGCCCGTGATCAAGCCCGCGTAGGTGGTCGTGCCGCCGTACGACATGACCTTGGCGGCGCCGTCGACAACGACGTTGCCGGTGACCGTGACGCCATCGAAGCGCAGCACGCCAAGCGCGCTGTAGGCCGAGAGGCCGGTCAAGGAGGTGTACGGGATACCACCGATGGCCGGGTCGATATTCGAGCCCGTGCCCGTGATGGTGAGGTTCTGCGTGAAGGTGCCACCGTTGGCGTAGATCTGGCTACCGCCCTTGAGGACGACGTCGGCCGTGCCGAAGTAGGCCGAGGGATTGCTACCGCCCTGGAAGCGGTAAGAACTCGTGGCGTTGCCGGCACCGACGTTGATCTGGGCACCCGTGCCGTTGCCAAGGGCGCCGCCGAGCGCGACCGTGAGGGTGTCGTTGGTGGCGTAGCCCGTGCCGCGGTCGGTCACGAAGACGGAGGTGATCACGCCGTTGGTGACGGTCACGTTCGCCTTGGCGCCGGTGCCGGAACCGCCGCTGAGGGCGACGTTGGAGAAGACGCCGTTGGTGTAGCCGGCGCCGCCCTTGACGATGGACAGGTACGAGGCGGTGTTGTCGAAGACGAGCGAGCCCGTGAAGTTCGCCAGCGTGCCAGCGAGGATCCAGTTGCTCGAATCGATGCCCGTCGTGCCGGCCAAGGTGTGCGGGTCGAGGACGACCGTACCGGCGCCGGTGACGGCGTTCTGCAGGCGGACCAAGCCGTCGGCGCGGACGACGCCGAGGGTGGCGCCCGGCGCGACGTTGATGGTCGTCGCCGTGTTGACGAGGTTGGACGAGTAGAGGTTGGCGCCGGCCAGCGAGGTCGAGATCTTGGAGGAATCCAAGAGCAAGGTGCCGGAGTTGACGCGGATGACGCCGGAGAGCGAGCTGATGCCCGTGAGCGCCAAGGTGCCGGCGCCCGACTTGGTGAGCGAGGTGACGCCACCGACGTTGTCGACGAGGGCCGAACCCAAGGAGAAGACGGCGCCCGTGTTCTGCTGGCTGACGACGAGTTCATTGGCCGAACCGGCGACGCCCGCGGTCAACTGGCCACCGTTCAAGGCGGCGACGCCCGTGCCGACGCCATTGCCGACGAGGATACCACCCGAGGTGATCGTGTTGAAGCCGGAGAGCGTGACGACGGCCGGGGTGTTGACACGGAAGGCGTTGATGGTCGCGCCTGCGGTGGGCTGGGAGGAGACCGTCGCGTCGACGTTGGCGCCGGTGGTCCAGGTGTTCGCCGTGTAGGAGCCCGCCGAGAGGCCGGTGAGCACGCCCGACGAGAGCGTCGCGAAGGTATTGCCGTTGACCGTGGCCCAACCGCCGATGAGGCCGTCCGAGCCAGTGACGTTGACGGAACCGCCGGCCGGGAGGGTGACGTTCAACGTGCTGCCCAAGGAGCGGTTGATGGCGCCGAGGGTCAGGTTGGTGTTCGTGCCTGTGGCGGTGATGTCCGCGGAGCCCTGGTTCAGGGTCGTCGAAGCGAAGGTCTGGCTAGAGCCCGAAGCCGCCCCGGCGACCACCAGCGCGCCGCCGTTGAAGACCAAGCCCGAACCCGCGGAAATCAGGTCGGCCGCGTTCGCGCCAGCGCCGAAGTCGAGCTTGAGCGTGCCGGTGTTGACCTGCGTGGAACCAGCGTAAGTGGATAGGCCGGTGAGGCTCAAGGTGCCCAAGCCGTTCTTGGCCAGCGAACCGGAACCCGTGATCGGGGCACCGACCGTGAGGGTCGTGCCGCTGGCGATGTTGAACGTACCCGTGCCGGTGACGGCGACGGTGCGCGCGGCGCCGAGCGTGAAGCTGGCCGTGTTCTGGAAGGAACCGCCGTTGAGCACCAGGCCAGCGGTGGAAGCGCCGAGGTTGGCGTCGGAGCCGACGGAAAGGACACCACCCGCGACCGTGAGCGGGCCGGTGAAGGTGTTCGTGCCGCTGAGCACCAAGGTGCCGAGGCCGTCCTTAGTGAAGCCCGCACCGCTGTCGGCGATGGCGCCGCTGAAGGTGGTGGTCAGCAACTGACCAGCGACATCGATCGTCGGGTTGGTGCCGGTCACAGTGACGGCGCCCGTCAAGGTGAGGTTGGCCGCCGGCGTGTAGCCTTCGAAACCGGAAGAAGCGGCCAAGGTCACCGCGTTCGCGACCGTGCGCGGTGCGAGGTAGGCCGTGAGCGCGCCCCCGTTGAGGACAATCGTGCCGGTGCCGGCCGCGGCGTTGTCGCCGAGGGACAGCAGGCCCGCCGAGGCGGTCAAGTTGCCGGAGAAGGTATTGCGACGACCGAGCACCAAGGTGCCCTGCCCTGCCTTGGTCAGGCCAGCCGTGCCGGTGACCGCACCTGCGAAGGTGACGGCCGACTGCGGGCTCGCGACGGTCAAGGTGCGCGTGGCCGAACCCAGGTCGACCGAGCCGAGCTCGAGGAAGCCGTGGCCAGCCAACGGGCCGCCGAGGGTCACGTTGCCGCCGATGGTCAGGTTGTTGATGATCGTGCGAACCGTGCCGTCCGACATCAGGCCGGCGCCGTTATTGAGGATGACCGTGCCCAAGCCGACCGGGCTACCGAGGTTGGTCTGGCCGGTCGGGAGGTAAGCGGTGTAGTTCGAGCTCGCACCCAGGATGACGGTGCCACCGTTGACGGTGAGGTTGCCGTTGAACGTGTTGCTGCCGGTGAGGTCCACCGAGCCGGTGCCGGCGAGCACGAGGCCCGCGGCGGAACCGAAGGAGTTCTTGACCAAGCCGGACAGCACCAAGCTCGTCGGCGCGAGGCCCGAGGTGGTGATGGTGCGGTCGAAGCCCGCCAGTTCCCACGGCGTGGAGATGGTCGGGACGTAGAGGGTGTTGTCGTTGACGACGGTGACGGCGCCGGTCGTGCCGCTGATCGCCATATTGCCGGTACCCGAGACGGTGATGGCCGAACCGGTAGCGAGGTTCGCCGGCTGGTTGAGCGTCAGGGCCGCGATCGTATTGGAGCCAGCGCCGAGGTTGAACGTGCCGGAACCGTTGATGGTCACGGTAGAGGTAGGACCGAAGGAACCCGAGGCCGCCGTCGAGGTGAGGCCAAACATCGTGTTCATCTTGTCGACGTTGACCGTGCCGCCGTTGATGACCAAGTTGCCCGGCATCAGCGTGCCGCCGAAGATACCGCCGGTGCCGGCCGTGCCGTTGCCCAGCTGGAGGGTGCCCGCGTTGACGTAGGTCGTGCCCGAGTAAGTGTTCGAGAACAGCGTGCCCAGCGGGGCGCCGAAGGTAATGGTCGCGCCGGCGGAGATGTTCGCCGTGGTAGCCGCCGACAGCGTGACGGTGTTGCCGGACACGGCCGCGACGGTCGCGCCGACCGGGATGCCTGCGCCGATGACCGACTGACCGACGGCCACGCCGGCGGCATTCTGCAGGGCCAGCGCCGTGACGCCCGTGTTCGTGGCGGCGGCCGGAGTCGTCAGACCCAGCGGCGCCAGGCCGAAGAAGAGGTTACCGGTCGCGGAAGCGGTCGCGTTGTTCGACAGAGTCACGCCGGTCGTGCCGGACAGGCCTGCGATGGTCGTGCCCTGCGGGATGCCCGGGCCCGTCACCGGCTGGCCAACGAACATGTTGGCGTTCGAGGCGACGGTGACCGCCGCGCTGGAGGTCGTGGTGTTGGCGATGATGGACTGCAGCGTCGGGGCAGCGAAGCTGAGCGAACTGGAGGCGGCGACGGTCGTGACCGGCGCGGAGAGCGTGACGACACCCGTCGAGGCGTTGTAGCCCGTGACGTAGGTGCCCGCGGCGATACCCGTGCCGGAGACGCCTTGGCCGACGTTGATGCCGGTGGCGTTGGCCGGGATGGTGACCGTGGAACTACCGGTGGTCAGGTTGGAGGCGGTCGCCGACGTCGCTTGGATCGGCGAGAAGACCAGGGTCGCAGCCCCTGCGCCACCCGTCGCGCTCGGGAGGATGTTGACCGTCGTGCCTGAGACCGAGATGACCGTACCGGCCAGAGCCCCGGTGGAACCCGTGGCCGTGGCCACCGTCATGCCAGGATAGACCACGGTGCCGGCCGGGACGGTCAACGGCAGGAGCGTGCCAGAAGTGGAGGCGGCGACCGTCGTGTTCAGGACCTGCTTATAGGAGGGCAGTAACGCGAAATTGCCGGTCGCGGTCATCGTCTGGTCAAACGAGACGCTGGTCGCGCTGGTGATGGCGGTGATGATCGCGCCGGTCGGGGCAAGGGTGTTGTTGGCCAAGCCGACCGCGTAGTTCGCCGTGCTGCCGACGGTCAAAGTATTCGCAGAGAACGCCGAGGCGGCGCCGACCGGGGAAACGCCTATGGTGACCTGACCCGCGCCAGCCTTGACCAGGTTCACGGCACCGCCGGCGTTGTCCACGATGTTGAACTGCAGCGTGGTGGTCACGCCGGACGTCGGCAGCACGTAGAGCGAAGCGCCCGCGGCGGTGCCCGCCGTGAGGCGGCCACCACGGTTGTTCTGGCTTGCGGTGAAGATCATACCGCCAGTGCCGATGGTGAGCGTCTGGTCGAAGCCGAGCAGGTTCAGGTCGGTGCCGGTGATCTTGAGCGAGTTGAGCGTGCGGGTCGTGACAGCACTCACGCCGGCCGAGGAAATGTTGTCCGTCGGACCACCAGAGGCCAGGGCCGTGGTGGAATACATGTAGCCCGGGATCGAACCCGTGCCCAAGGCGATGACGCCGCCGTAACCGGCGTTACCACCCGGGGTGAGGTAGGTCGCCCAGTCGCTGCCACCGACCGTGGCCCAACCGCCGATGATACCGTTGGTGAGCGTCGGCGCCGCCGCGAGGACGATGCGCGGCGTGGAGGTCGGCGAGGTCAAGAACCCGCCCGCGAGGTAGCCCGTGGAGGCGTCGGCCGAGAGCGGCGCACCCAGCGTGCCCGCGCCGGTCGAGGTGAAGTTCAACGTGCCGCCGGTGTTCTGGGCCAGCGAAGCGAGCGTCAGGGTCGCCGAGCCCGCCGAGGCGGTGGCGTTGTAGAGCGTGACGTCGACCGTGCCGGCGCCCGCGCCGACCGTGACCGCGCCGACCGACTGCTGGTCGTTCTGGACGATGGTCGACTGGAAGGAAAGCTTACCGCCGTTGAGCGTGACCGGCACCGTGCCGATACGGGCCGCGTTACCGAACATGCCGCGGTTATCGAGGATGAGCGTGCCGGTCGAGCCGTTGAGGTTGATGGCGGAGGCCGCCGTCATCGTCGCCTGGTCGGTCAGCGTGACCGCGCCGCCGATGTTGGCCACGCCGGTGAAGCCCAAGGCGTTCGAGAAGGTCTGCGTGCCCGTGCCTAGGCGGAGCAGGTTCAGGTTGCCGTTGATGGCGCCGCCGAAGGTGGTCGACGCGGTCGAAGCCAAGGTCAGCGTCGCGGCCGTGCCCGAGGTGTTGGTGATGAGGCCACCCCCACCCGGCAGGATGTTGGCGGACTGCAGGCGCTCGAAGGCCTGGCTGTTGCCGTTCAGGTCGAGCGTGCCGGCGTTGGCGATGATCGTCTGCAGCGTGGCGCCGGTGCCGCTCGTCGCCGCGAGGATGGTGTTGCGGCCACCGGCCAGCTGGACGGTACCACCGTTGAGGACGAAGCCGTTCGTGCCGTTGGCACCCGTGAAGTACTGCGGCGCGGCGAAGACCAAGGTGCCGTCGCCCGCCTTGACGATGCCCTGCGTCGTGTTGGCGATCGCGCCGTTGAGGGTGAGGGTCGTGGCAGAGCCGACCACGTGGAGGTCCATCGTGATGCCTTGGCTCTGGAGCTGCGGCACCGAGATGGCGGAGTTGGCCAGCGCCAAGATACCGGCCGCGTTGACGGTGACGGCCGCGGACGTCGGCGTACCCGCGACGGCCGTGAGGCTACCGCCGGAAAGGAGCGTCAGCGAGTTGAGCTGGACGGAACCGCCGACCGACTGACGGGCGCTGGTGCTGGACAGGCCGACGTTCTGGGCCTTCGTGGCCAAGGTGAGGCCAGCGGTGCTGGAGAGGAGCTCGGTGGTCTGGTTGAGCGGACGCAGCAGGCCCGTCGTGAGGTCCTGCGTGAGGAAGCCGCTGCCGAGGCCCGTCGAAGAGGTGTCCGCGATGATGTCGGGGCGGATCGAGAGCGAGGTGAGGCCGAGGGCGCCGTTGGCCTGACCGGCGATGCTCGGGTAGGACAGCGCGTTCGTGACGCTGACGGAGCCCGCATTGGCGGTGCCGACGGCGGAACCGAGCGAGTCGCCGCGGATGAGCGCGGTGGAGTAACCGTTCTGACCCGAGAGGGCGACGGCGTTGATGCCGATGCCCGCGGTGCCGCTCGCCGCCAAGGTCAGCGTGCTGCCGGCCGCAGTGAAGCCGAGCGTACCGGTGGATTCGACGACGGCCGAGCTGGCGTTACCGACGACGGACAAGGTACCACCGGCAAGGTTGAGCGTACGCGAGGTGCCGAAGCCGAAGGTGCCGCCGGCCACGGAAGTGGTCGCGCTGGCCGAGAGGGTGATCGTCGAGCCGAGCACGGACGCGATGGTCGTGCCCGAGGCGATGCCCGGGCCGGTGACGGTCATGCCGGCGAACAGGCCGGTCGAGTCGGCCACGTTCAGGGTGGTGGTGCCGTAGGTATTACCGGTGAGGGTGACCGGCGCGGCCACGGCCGCCGACCCGAGGAGGAAGGCGCCGCCGAGACGGTTGTTCTGCGCGACCGTCGAGCTGTCGAGGACGAGGGCGCCACCAGCGAGGACGTTGGTCGTGGAGAACGCCGCGCGGCCGTAGCCGCCCAGCGTCACGCCGCCGACCTGGACGTTCAAGGTGCCGAGGTTGGCGCTGTTGGCGCCCGCCGCGATGCTGTCGCCGCCCAAGGTGAACGTGCCGGCGCCGCCCTTATTCAAGGACAACAAGCCGCCGACGAACGGGTTGGTGATCGTGCCCGTGAAGGTGGTGTTCGTGCCGTCGAGACCCGTGGTCAGCGTCGCCGCCGAGGTCGGATGGAAGTTCGTCAGGGTGCCAGTACCGGCGAGGGAGCCGATGAAGGCGGAACCCTGGCCCGAGCCGACGGTGATGGAAGCGATGCCGCGCAAGTCGAGCGCGGTCTTGACCTGGGCTTCATTGAGGACGACCGCGGACCCTTGGCCGAGGAACGCACCCGAGGCGGAGATGGCCAACGTCCCTTGGTTCACGTTGATCGGGCCGGAGAAGGTCAGCGAACGACCGCCGACGCCGAGCACGCCGGTGCCGGTCTTGGTCAGCGAGGTGGTGTTCTGGAGGGTCGCATTGAGGGCGAGGGCGACCTGCAAGGGCATCGAAGCGGGCGCGACGACGTTGACCGTCAGGCCGTTGCCCTGCTGGTCGATGAAGCCGTTGATCGTCGGGACGCCGGCGATGGCGAGCAAGTTGTTGGCGCTGATTTGCCCAAGGACGGTCAACGAACCGACGCCGGTGCCGACCTGGGCGCCGATGTTACCCTGCGAACCACCCGGCTGCTGCAGGATGAGGTTGTTGACGGTCTGCGTATAACCGTTGAGGTCGAAGAAGGCCGTGCCACGGACGGTGACGTCCACCGGCGACAGGATCGAGCCGACCTGCTGGTTGTACTGCAGGCGAGCGACCGCGGAAGTGTAAGCCAGGTTGTCGCCGCCGGAGCTGGAGCCGCCGGAGATGATGAGGTTGCCCGGGATGGCGGCACCGTTCGGGTTACGGAGGCTAAGGACCGAGGAATTGACGTAGGTCGTGCCGGTGTAGGTGTTCGTGTTGAACAACTCGAAGGCGCTGCCGTTCGTCGAACTGAAGACGACGTTGAGCGGGATGCCGGCGTTGTCGGCGATGACGGCGTTGACGCCGAGCGTGCCCGTGAAGTTGTGGAAGAAGAGCTCCGATTGACCGCTGCCCGCGACGATGGTGCCGGCCGCGCCGGTGGACGCGGTGGCGTAGTTACCCGCGGCGGCCGCCCCAAGGTTCTGCGAGAGGGTGACCGTGTTCGAGGCCGGGTTTCGCCGAGCCACCGATCATCTTGTAGGTGCCGGAACCAGCGCCGAGGACGCCGCCGGACTGAATGGTCAGGACATCACCTGCCCCAAAGAAGGAAATCTGCGGGCTGCCGCCGAGCTCGAGCGAGTTCGTGGTCGTGTTGCCCGCCAGGCGGTAGGTATTGTTGTTATTGTAAATGCGGGTATTGGCACCGGCGGCAAAGAGCGCCGAAGCGCCGGCGTTGTTCAGCACGAAGCCCGAAGCGTTATCGTAGGTGGCGAAGCCGAAGTAAACGCCCGCCGAGGTCCACGGGTCGATGCCCTGGGCGATGGCCCAACCGCCGACGATGCCGTTGGTCAAGGTCGGGGCCGTGCCGGCGTAGATGCGGGCTTCCGCGCCCAGGCCGGTGGAGTTCGCCGAGGAGAAGAGCATCGTGCCGCCGGTGGAGCGGGACACCGAGGCGAAGGTCAAGGCGCCCGAGGAACCGACGTTCGGGTAGACATACGCCATGGCCGAACCGACGCCGATGTTCAGGGCTCCGACGCTGATGGCGCCCGCCGTGCCTTGGCGCGGGTAGTAGTTGATTGCGCCGCCATTGAGGTTGACGGCCGTCGTCGCGCCGAGGCGGTTGGAGACGGCGCTCAAGCCGGTGTCATCCCAGTTGAAGCCACCTTGGTTGATGTTCAACGCCGAGGCGTTCTCGAACGTACCGTAATCCTTCAAGGTGGTGATACCACTGGTCAAGGAAGCCGAACCGGTGAAGGTGCTCGGCGAGACAAAGGTGATCGTGTAACCGTTGTCGCGCTGGATGGACAGGTTACCGGTGAAGCTTTCGTTGACGGTATTGGAGGCACCCGCGCCGGCGAAGCGGAAGGTGGCCGGGGTCGTCGAGGTATTGGTGATCGTACCGCCCTGATACGAGAGCGTGTTGGTCGCCGGAGAACCGACGTTCGCCACGGCGAGGCTGTTGCCGTTGAGGTCGAGGGTCGCGCCAGGGGAGACGTAGAGATACTGCGTGCTCTGGGAAGTGTGCGCCACCGAGCCGATGGCCGGAGCGACCGTCAACGTGGTGAAGAGGGTGTTCTTGCCCGCGTTGAGGACGACGGTGCCCGCTTCGATGTAGGTGTTGCCCGTGACGTAGGAGGTTCCGCCCAGCGTGAGCGTGCCCGTGCCGGACTTGGTCAACGCACCCGTCGTGTAGAGGTTCGGGTTGATCGTCAGGTTCGTGCTGCCGACGGCATGGACGATGAGTTCCTGGCCGAAGGTGGCCAAGTTCGCGGCGCCTTGGCCGCGGAAGTCGCCACCGACGAGCATACCCGTGCCGTCGATGAGGTGGTCGGACCCAGAGACCGCCAAGAGACCGCCGGAATTCAGGAAGAGGCCGCTACCGGCACCGATGGTGACGCCCGCCGAGCCCTTCAGGGTCAGGGAGTTGAAGACCGAAGCGCCCGCCAGCGCCGTGGCGTTGGCCGAGAGGATGGAGTTGGAACCATGAAGCAGGTAGGTGCCGGTGTTGTTATTATTGAAGATCTGGAAGCCCGTGGTCTTCAGGTCGGTCACGAACTGCGTGCCCATGCCGGGCACGGTCCCGAGGGCGTAGGCACCGGCGATGTTGTTCTTGGACGTCAGGAAGCCGACGCCCGAACCGGTGCCGGAAGGATCCACCACGATCCAAGGCATGATGATCGTGTTCGTGATGCCGCCGCCGCCGAAGTTGACGCCGTTCTGGCCGATGAGGCCCCAGGTCAAGGAGGCACCGCCGTCCGAACCCGTGAGGGTAGCGGTGTTGGCCTGCGTGAAGGTGGCGGACTTGTTGAAGCCGAGGTTGTCGCCACGGATCAGCAACGTGGAGGGGACGGAACGGTTGAAGACGGCGGTGTTGGCACCGACGACCTGGAGGGTGACCGCGCCGCCCGCGGAGGCGTCGAGGGTGATGGTGCTGAAGCCGGCGGTGGTACCGTTGCCGAAGGCCAGGTTAGGCGTATTGTTGCCGACGACCTGCTCGAGGACCGAGCTGATGGCGTTACCCTTGATGACGAGGTTGCCGTTCAGCCAGAGGCCACGGCCGCCGAGGCGGTTGGAGAGCGCGGTGGCGGAATTGTCGAGGGTCAAGGTCGAGCCCGGGGCGACATAGTTGCCGGTACCGACGCCGCTGCTGAACATAGCGCCACCCTGCAGCTTGACGTTACCAGCGCGGATATAGAGGCCGTTGGCACCGAGGTTGAGCTGGGTGGAGAGCGCACCGCCGTCGCCGGCGAAGATCAAGGTGTTGGAGCCGACCTTATCGATCTGACCCGCGGCCGAGATGTAGCCCGTGAGGGTGATGTCCCCTGCCCCGCCGTTCAAGGTGTCGGCACCGAGGCTGCCCGCGCCGCCGAAGTAAATCGGGCCAGCATAGGAAGCGGCCGTGGCCGAGGAGTTAATAAGCGCCGCGAGGGAATTCTTCGCGCCATAGCCCGAGTAACCCGTGCTGGAGAGCACCAGGGTCTTACCCGTGGTCATCGTCTGACCATTGAGGTCGAGGGTGGCGTTCGCGCCCACGGTGACGGGGTTGATCAGGTCCGTGCCAAGGGCACCGGCGGAACCGAGCGCCAGCTTACCGTAGGTGACGGTGAGCGCACCCGTGAAGGTGTTGGTGCCGGAGAGGGTCAGGACGTTGGTGCCGACCTTGGACCAGCCAAGGGCGAGGGTCGAACCGTCGGAGATGTTGCCGGCGAGGGTGATGTCGCCGTAGCCACCGATGGTCGGGGCAGACGCCTGGCCACCGATGCCGAGCTGGATGCTGCCCGTGAAGGTCGCCGGGCTGGCGCTGGAGTTCCAGAGCGTCGCGGCCACGTACTGCACGGAATTGGCCGCGGTGGGCGTGCCGTTGAGCACGAGGTTGCCGGTGATGCCGGTCTTGCCATTGAGGTCGACCCAGCCGGAACCCGTGGCGGTGAGGTTGCCCGAGGCGGCGGCGGACAGCGGTTGGCTGAGCGTGATGGTCGTCGCCGTGAGGCCCGTGATGACGGAGCCCGTCGCGATGCCCGTGCCGGAGACCGGCGTGCCGAGCACGAGGCCTGCGGTGGAAGCGACGCCCACCGTGTTCGAGCCGGCCGCGCCGGAAGTCATCGCCACCGTATTGACGAGCGTCGA
>RFQN01000070.1 GCA_009924965.1 Verrucomicrobiota bacterium | reverse complement strand
ACGTCCGGAAATCCGGGAACGCCTCGACGCCAGCCTCTCTCGCGCGGTCATCGCCAGCGCCAACTTCGAAGCCGCGGCCGACCGCATCACGGAGCTCGCCAAGCGCTCGCCTGCCGCCGGGGTCGCCTTGGCCGAGGATTTCCTCTCCGCTTGGGCCCAGGCCCATAATCCGGTGGTGCCGGAGGAGCTTCGCCGCCGCTATGGCCTGCCCGAGGACGCCCGCATCCCCGTGACCCCGGTCATGATGGAGCGCAACATCGACAGCCTCGCCAAGATGATGGCGCTCTTCCGCGCCGCCAAGGTCACCCCGCGGGACCAAGGCAAGGTCGTCGCCGCCTTCGACCAGGCCTACAGCAACGCCGAAGCCTACCGCGACACGCACATCGAGAAGGTCTTCGGCCCGGCCGCGCAGATGGACGAACAAGTCTTCTTCCTCCTCACCGCGCGCATGCACGCCAACCTCTCGGACCGCTGGCGCAAGCCGGAGCTCCAGCGTACTATGCTGACCCGCCGCACCGACCAGCAGACCTATGAGATGGTCCAAGGCACCTATGCCTCCTTGGTCGCGATGGTCGACGCCTGGTCCAAGAACCATCCGACCTCGTCGCGCGCCCTCCTCTTTGGCGGACAGGTGCTGAACGATTGGGCGGACTTCGAATACCTGCAGGAGCTCGCTCCGGTCGATCCGGCCAAGCGCCTCGCCAACATGAAGGAACGCAGCCTGCAGTCGCTGGAGTATTTCCAGAAGGGCGCCGACGCCTATGCCCGCGAACTCATCCGCAACGGCGGCAACTCGCAGTCGATCGAGCCTTACCTCGTCTGGTTCAACGCGCTTGTCGGCATCGGCCACAACAACACCGTGAACCTCGCCAAGAGCGTGAACCGCGCCGGCCTCCAGAAGGTCCGCAGCAGCATCCAGGCCCTCCCCGGCAAGGCGGCCCAGACGCACATGAACCTCCTCGCCAAGACGCTCAACGCGCGCCTCACCGACGAGCGTGAGCCTTTGCATGAGGACATGAAGTACCGTTACCTCGCCGCCGCCCTGGTGGTGACCAAGGACGACCCCTTCACGATGGCGCTGCAGAAGCGCGCCACCTACCTCGACGAACTCCTGAGCGAAGTCCGTATCCAGACCCGCTTGGACGGCCCCAACACCGTCGGCGTCAACCAAGAGTTCGGCATCTTCGTGAGTGTCATCCATACCGAGGCCATGGGCCGCGTGGCCAAGCTCGGCCAATACCTCACGAACGACGCCGCCGCCACCACGGCCAAGAACAAGCGCCGCGGGCCGACGACGAAGAAAGGCCGCGACGCCCAGGGGCCGCGCGATGAATTCGAGATGGACCTGACGGACGCGCTCTCGCCGTTCTTCGTTGTCCGCTCGATCACCTTCGCGACCCCCGACGTCAAGCCGCGCGCGACGTCCCGTCCAGGGTGGGAAGAGACGGTTCTCGCCTACGTGCTCGTACGGGCCAAGGACGCCAGCGTCGACAAGGTGCCGCCCGTGAAGCTGGACCTCAAGTTCATCGACCTCTCGGGTCCGGTGACCGTGCCGGCCGTCTCGGCCGAAACGTTGCTCAAGGTTTCCCCGACGCCGGTGGGCCCACGTCCGGCCGGCCGTGTGGAAGTCACGCAGACCCTCGATACCCGCCAATTCGGCATCAATGGTCAGCTCAATCTGGACATCCTCGCGACGGGCACGGGCTTGGTGCCTGACCTGGATGACCTCGTCGACCTCGACATCGTGAAGCGCGTGGCGGCGGTCCGTCAGGTGAGCCCCAACGAAGGCCTGCAGATCAAGGAGCTCAACACGTGGGGCGAGCAGGTCACCGCCCGCTCCGAGCGACACTGGGTCATCTCCTTGGACGGCGATGCGATCCGCGCCGCCGACAAGGCGACCGAAGTGCCGTTCGCCCCGCTGAAGAACACGGCCAACGGCGCCGTCTGGCGCACCTATGAGGACATGGACCTCAAGGTCCTCCCGAAGGCCTCGGTCCGCTTGGACCGCCAGCGCACCTTGCCCGGCACCGGGGCGATTCCGCCGGCCCCGACCAGCCCGTGGCTCTGGCCCACCGTCGGTGGCCTCGTCGCCTTGCTTGGCCTGGGTCTCTTCTTCGGCCTGCGCGGCGGTTCGAAGGGTCCGGTGGCTCCTTTGGCACGCGACGTCTTCCACATGCCGGCCGAGGTCGATGGCTTCGCGGCCGCGGCCTTCCTCCGTCGTTATGGCGCGAGTCCGCTCATCACGCTCAATGCCGCGCAGAAGGGCGAACTCGCCCAGGACTTGGCCCGCATCCAGGAAGGCTGCTTCAACGGCGTCAGCACCTTAGGTGAACCTGAGCTCCGCGCCATCCTTCAGAAATGGCTGAAGCAACTCCGCTAAGCCTTGCATGATGTCCCATCCCCTTAACCCCATCCTCTAAACCCCTTCAGTCCCATGTCCTCTACTCAATCCTCTCAACAGTTCGTCGGTGCCGTGCGCGCGCGCGTCGGCCAAGTCGTCGTCGGCCAGGACGTCGTCGTCGAACGCGTCATGATCGCGCTCCTCACGGGCGGTCACCTGCTCCTGCAGGGCATGCCCGGCCTCGCGAAGACGCTGCTCGTCAACACCGTCGCCAAGGCCATCCACCTCGACTTCAAGCGCATCCAGTTCACCGTCGACATGTTGCCGTCGGACATCCTGGGCTCCGAAGTCGTCGACCAGAAGACCGGCGAGTTCCGCATCCATCGCGGTCCGGTCTTCACGAACCTCCTCCTTGCGGACGAAATCAACCGCGCGGCCCCGAAGGTGCAGGGCGCCATGCTGGAAGCCATGCAGGAGCGCAAGGTCACCCTCGGTGGCCAGAGCCTGAAGCTCCCGACCCCGTTCCTCGTCATCGCCACGCAGAACCCCGTGGAGCAGTCGGGCACCTTCGAGCTACCGGAGGCCCAGCTGGACCGTTTCATGCTGCTCCACCGCCTCGGTTACCCTGGCCGCGACGAAGAGCAGGACATCCTCCGCCGCCAGTTGGGCATGGGCCTGCGGAAAGAAGAGGGTGGGGCGGTGCCCAAGACGGCCTTCGACATGATCGACGGCTCGCCGGTCGGCACGGCCGCGGACCTCGTCGCCGCCATGGAGTCGGTGCAGAAGGTCCATGTCAGCGAAGTCTTCCTCAAGCATTCCGTCGAGCTCGTGCGCCGCACCCGCGAGTCCAAGCTGCTCGACTTCGGCTGCTCGCCGCGCGCCGGCTTGGCGCTCGTCAACGCGGCCCGCGCCCGTGCGGTCATCCATGGCCGCGACTATGTCACGCCCGAGGACCTCTTCGACCTGGCGGAGGACGTCGTGTTGCACCGCATCCGCGTGAGCTACGAGGCTTCGGCCGCTGGCCATACCGGACCCAAGGTGTTGCAGGAAATCCTGGCCGGCCTCGGCTGAGCCGGCTTCGTCGGTCCCCCTCGTCCTTCCTCCGATGCGCCGTTCCACTGTCCTCGCCCACGATCCCGTCGATGCCCGGGAGTTCGAGGTCGCTGTCCTGCAGCTGGCGAACAGCCTGCGCTTCGGCCAGGAGCAGTCGGTCTTCCATGGCGCCGGGCTCGAGTTCGCGCAGTCCCGTCCGTACGTCGCCGGAGATCCGGTGAAGTTCATCGACTGGAAACTCTCCGCGCGCATGCGCAAGCTCTTCGTCAAGGAGTACGAGGAGCCCAAGCAGGTCCCCTTGTATCTCCTCGTCGACACCTCCGCGTCCATGTGCGTGTCGTCGCAGGCGTTGAGCAAGTACGCTTGGGCCGTGCGCATCGCCGCCGGCATCGGTTTGGCGGCCCAGGGCAACGTCACGCCCGTCGGCTTGCTCGGCTGCGGCGCGCGGGAACTGCATATCCGTCCTACGCTTTCCCGCACCACCGTGCTCGAGTGGTCGCATCAGCTCCGTCGGCACGATTTCCGTGAAGCCACCTCGTTGGCCAAGCGGGCCCGCGAACTCGCGCCCTCCCTCACGCGCCGCACGACCGTCATCGTCCTGAGCGACCTGCATGACCCCGGTTCCTTGGAAGCCCTGCAGGTCTTGGCGCAGCGGAACGATTGCATTGCCTTGCATCTGGAGGATCCCGCAGAGCGCGGCGTCCAGGGCGCGGGCTTCTTCCGTGGCGTCGAGGCCGAATCCGGCCACGCCTTCATCGGGCGCGGCGGCCGGCCGTTCGTCGACACCTCCGCCTGGAAGGCGGAGCTGAGCCGTTTAGGCGTCGACTATCTCCCCTTGCGCACGGATGGCCCGATCCTCGCGCCCCTGGCCCACTTCCTGCAGCACCGCGGCCAATCGGCCCGGAGCGTCCGCTGACCATGCACGCCTTCCTTGCGTTCTTCCATCGACGTTGGGTGCCGTGGGCGGCCTTGGCCCTCGTCCTTGGCCTGCCGTTGGCGTGGTGGCTGACCCGGAAAGATGAGTTGCTCAACGTGCCTTTGGGCGTCGAGCAGGCGGCCATCATCACCTATGGCGGCCCCGAGTTGGCGGTGAAGCCCTTCAAGTGGGGCGTCGCGGTCAACGTGCGCATCGCGCAGGTCACCGGAGCGCCGGGTGGCCGCGTGTACGATGTCCGTTACCTCGTGAACCGCGAAGGTGACTATGACTTGCGGGATTACCTGACCAGCGAGAGCGGGGCGGTGCTCGATGGCTTGCCGGTCTTCAAGTTCCACGGAGACCCGAAGATGTCGAAGGAGCTCGAAGCCCGCATCAAGGAGACTGAGCAGGTCGGCGTGCAGGTCGGCGGACGTTATTACACGAAGTTGACCGTGCTCGGGATCGTCTGGCTGGCTTGTCTTTATCCTTTGATTTTCTGGGGCCGTCCCCGGCGCGTGTCGGCGGCTCCGGTCGCGGCGCCTCTGACGGAAGCCGAGGAGTTGCATGGCCTGCTGGGCCGGTTGCGGGCGGGAACCCTCGACGCCTCTGGCCAAGCGCGCATGGAGATGATTTTGCTGCGTTGCTGGCGTGACGGCCTCTTACGCGCCGACGCGCCGATGACAGAAGTCTTGGCCGCCGTGGCGAAAGATGGACGGACCGCGGAGAACCTCCACCGACTGCAGGCTTGGCTCTATCGCCGCGAATCCGCGGTGACCGTCGAAGAAATCGCGGCGCTCGTCGCCCCACATGCCCAAGCCCCTGGAGGCGCCCCTGTCCGATGACCTTCCTGTATCCCCAGCTCTTGGCGCTCCTCGCCATCCCCGTCATCCTCGCCTTTTGGGAGTGGGTGCGGCCGGGGCAGCCGTTGGCCATGCCGTTCGACCATGCGCAGGTCGGCCGCGGCCGTTTCTGGCAGTTCCTGATCAACGCCGCGAATTGCCTGCCCGCCTGCCTGCTGGCGGTGGCCATCCTGTTCTTGGCGCACCCGGTTCGCTTCAACCCGCCGGAAGTCGAACGCCAGCTGACCAACGTCCAGATCGTCTTGGACAATTCCGGCAGCATGCGCTCGCCGCACGGCCCGCAGACGGCCAAGCCCAATTCCCGTTTCGACTCGGCCATGGCGTCGATCGAGCAGTTCCTGCACCACCGCAAAGGAGACGCCTTCGGCCTGACCGTCTTCTCGCGTAATTTCGTGCATTGGGTGCCGCTGACCCAAGACACCGAATCGATCATCTTGGCCAAGCCCTTCGTTTCCCCCAACGTCTTCCCCGATGAGTTCTGGGGGAATACCTTCGTTGGCAAGGCCCTCTATGGAGCCGCGGACTTGCTCGACCAGGCCAAGACCGGGGACCGCACCATCATCCTGCTCACCGACGGCCTTAGCAGCGACATCCTACCGCCGAAGGATAGCGCCATCATCGCCGACCTGCGTGCCAAGCGCATCACCGTCTTCGTCATCTTCCTCATCGACCAACCCGTCACGCCCTCGTTGGTGGGCATCGCGCAGGCGACCGGCGGCGACGCGTGGGGTGCCGTCACCCCTGAGGCCTTGGATGCGGTCTTCAAACGCATCGATGCGATGAAGAAGGTCGTCGTGCTGGAGAAGAAGCCACGGGCTTCGGACTATTACGACCCCTTCTTCATTCCGGCCCTGACCGCCCTCGGCTTGGCGCTCCTCGCGCTCTTCGGAATCCGCTATAATCCTTGGTGACCGCGGTTATTTCAACTCGAAGAGGTAGCGGAGGAGGTCGGCGAGTTCAGATGGGGCGAGACGGTCGGTGAGCCCTTCGGGCATGATGCTGCCGGCGTCGTCGCGGCTGGCGATGTCCCGCTTGGTCACCGTGACCAGGGCCGGGGCGGAGAAGTCGCGCAGCATGAGCGCCTCGCTGGTTTCGCCGGCGCGGTAGCCTTGCAGCGTGCGACCGTCCTTGGTGGTCACGGTCGTCAACAGGTAGCCTTCCTTGACCTGTCGTTTGGGCCAGAGCACGGATTCCACGAGGGCCTCCTTGGTTTGGGCGCGAGCGACGGCGCTGAGGTCCGGGCCGATGGTGCCGCCTTGTTCGCCGACCCGGTGGCAACTCACGCAGGCCGACTGCGCGGCCCGGAAGATCGCTTCGCCGCGGCGGACGTCGCCGGACGCATCCGCTTGCGCAACGAGCTGTCGAACGCGGTCGACGCTGTAGACCGTCCCGTTGCTCCGGATGCCGGCGGCCTGCTGCAAGGCTTGGCGCAGTTCGGCGTCGTCGCGGCCCACTTGGGCCAGCCAAGCCAGCGCGCGTTGGGCCTGTTCAGGGCCAGGCGGTTGGTTCGCGAGTGCGCGGGCGAGGGCTTGGGGTCCGCTCCGCAGGCTAAGGTACGGACGCAGGAGCGGAACCACGGAAGCCTCGGCCGGCAGGTCGCGAAGTCGGCGGGCGGATTCGGCGGCGGCGGTGGGCGGGGAGAGTTCGGCCAGCGCGGCGAGGGCGCTGTCCTGCAACTTGGCATCAGGTAGGTAGGGCAGGAGTTCGGCGATGAAAGCTTGCCCTCGGGTACGGGCGAGGGCGCGCATCAGGGAACCCCTGACCTCAGGCACCAAGTCCTGGGACTTCCAGAGTTCGTTGAGCCGCGAGGTCTGGCCTTGTTCCTTGCCCGTCGCCGTGAGGATGGCGCACGCGGTCTGTTGCGCCGCCTCGGTTCCGGCCAGCAACAGTTGGACGCTGGCGCCATAGTCTTCCGCAGGCTTCAGTAGGGCCCGGTCGGCCGCCGCGCGCAGCACCGCGGGGGCGGCGGCCGAGCGCTCCAAAGCATCCCGCAGCTCTGCG
>RFQN01000069.1 GCA_009924965.1 Verrucomicrobiota bacterium | reverse complement strand
CCGAGGGCGTAGACGGGGCAACCGCCCTGCGCGCGCCAATGGCTGCGGATCGCGGCGAGCTCGAGCGTGGTGCGCTGCGGCTGGTAGCCCGACTTGGAGACGGAGGGGAACAGCGGGCTCAGCAGCGCGTAGGCGCAGGGACCGGCGGTCTGCTGCAGCTCGTCGTAGGAGTGGCAGGAACAGCTGAGCGCGAGTTCCTTGGGCCAGGCGCGGTGGCGGCGCTCGCCGGCGCGCAGGTGCACGCCGCCGAGCGGGCGGGCGAGCGCGAGCTCGGGCCGGCCGTGCAGGACGATCCGCGGCCAATAGGCCTTGGGCAGGGCGTCGATGAACTCGAGGTGCTGGGCGTCGGACCAGTCGTATTCGCGCAGGTGGAAGCGGGCGAGCCCGGCGTCGAGCAGCGCGCGCGTGACCTTGAGCATGGCGCGGCCCTCGACATACTTGCCGTTGGGGCTGATGAGCACGAGGTTGGCCGGGGCGGGAGCCTCGGGTTTCGACGCGAAGAGTTCCTTGACGAAGCGGAGCATAGGTTCAGCCGCCCTGGGGGGGTATGCGCTGGCCAAGGGCGCGGAGGAAAAAGCCAACCGCAAATCCGCGGACCCTTTCGCCGATCGCAGCCTGTTCGGGCGCTAAGCGTAGGGCGGGGGAGCGTAAGGTAAAACAGGCCATAGGGTTTTTACCCTAGGGGGTTCAAAGGTTGACACTCCTAACCCTAAAATAGATACCTTAACCCCTATTTTAACCCTACCCCGACCCCTCACCATGCGGATTTCTAAGTCTCTGTTGGTGGCCGCCGCTATGCTTGCTTCCGCAGGCATCGCCCAGGCCCAGCAAAACGTGACCCAGGCCACCTGGATTGGCTCCGCTGGAGATGGCGGCACCGGGATTTGGGATAAGTGGAACACGGCCCCGACCGCGCATAATTACTGGCGGGCCACCAACTTGACGCCGCAAATCGCGGTTTCCGGCGCCCGTTTGACCAACGCCGCGAACTTGCTCTTCAACTACACGGGCCCGGCGTTGGCCGCGGGGGCCACGAACGACATCCTCATCGATTCGAACCTCATCTCCAGCCAGTCCCAGACGCTGCGCTTCACTTCCTCGGGATATCGTCTGCTCCCGGGCGCCTTCGCCTCGGGCATCCAGCCGACCACCAGCAACTTCCAGGACATCGACTTGGCGCGGACCTTGGTGAGCGCGCCGTATACCTCCGCCCCGAACGGTACCCTGCAGATCGGCGACGTGACCTTCACCGTGGCCGGCGTGGCCGGGCCGATCTCGGCTCAGCCGTTCCTGATCCTGCGTAACCCGACGAGCTTCGGGGGGTCGATCACCGCGACCAACGCGAACAGCACCATCCAGCTCGAAAGCTTCGTTGCTTCCACCATTTCCGGCACGTTCAAGGGCCTCGGCAACATCGACAAGACCGGCGGCGCCGTCCTGCAGTATCAGGGCTATACCAGCCGCATGTTCAGCTACGCCGCGGACACCCGCCCCTACTCCTACGTCCAGACGCCGTTCGGCCCGACGCTCAGCTATTCGCGTACGAACACGACCATCTACGGCATCCGCCCGCGCGACTTGGCGCTTAACCTCGCCGTCAACGATGGCGCGAATAACGAACGCCTCGCCGGCCTCCAGGGTCAGATGCGCGTCGACGGCGGCCTCCTCATGGTCAGCGGTCACCTCAACATGTGGCACGACTTCGGCACGACCGTGGACGGCAACATCCTGACGGTGGGCGCGCAGAACGAGATCCCGTTGCTGACGGCGAACATCGCCGCCGGGGCCGATTCCGCCACGCTGCGCTATAACCTCGCCAAGCGCATGACCGGCGTGTCCTCCGTCGTCCTCAACGGCTCGGCCGAAGTCAGCTTCACGAACACGCCCGTCAACGTCGGCACGGGCACGAACGCGCTGCGCCTTAACTTCCTCCACAACCTCAAGGCGGGCGACAACAACGACCAGTTCCAGACGACCGTCACGACCGGTCCGGACGACAACTACCGCCTCGGTATCCACATCGACCAGGGCGTGGAAGGGTCCGTCGGCATCCTCGCGGGCTCGGGCAAGGTGATCAAGACCGGTGCCGGCACGCTGACCGTCCTCAACGATTCCCGCATGAACGGCGACTTCGTCGCCGGCGGCGGCCGTACGGTCTTGGCGAGCGCCACCGGGTTGACCTTCGCCAACAGCAGTTCCTTCAACATCGCCGGCACGCAAGACACCAGCGACTCCGACGCCGCCACGACGACCGAAGGCTCCCTCGGTTTGTCCCGCCGCGGCGCCGACATCCGTTACCAAGAAACGCCGTCTAACCCGACCGGCGCCGACCCCCACGTCGACTATCGCCCGGCGCTCTTCCCCGACACCGGCACCGTCACCATTACGACCAACGGCACTGGCCAGTACACCGGCGTGAGCCGCACGGGCGCGGAGGTTGTCCTCGTCGGCAACCAGACGGTCCGGAATTTCCAGGCGGACTTCGCCCTCAAGTCCAAGGGTTCGACCAACGTCGGCACCGCGGCCACGGGCGAGATCTTCACCGCCGCCGACGCCGTGCGCACCGCCGCCGACGTCAACAACAAGGGCGAACTCGTCATCGCCGGCACGGGCTATGGCTCCAACCTTTACCTTAACGGCAACACCCTGACCATCAACCAGGACGCGACGGGTCGCGATGGTTACTACAACGGCAGCGTCTATGGCGCCGACTTGACCACGGGCGTCGCGGGCGGCCGCATCATCAAGACCGGCGGCGGCACGCTCGTCTTCCTCCTGCAGAACGGCTCCTACGACTACACGGAGGTTCAGGGCGGCACGTTCATCGCCAACGTCCAAGGCCTCGGCCAGAAGGACGTCTTCATCGGCGACGGCGGCACCTTCGCCATCCTCCAGAACAACGCGGGCACGTTGTCGGCGAACCTTTCCGGCTCCGCCGGCTCCACGCTTAAGCTGCTGGCCTCGGCGACGATCGACAACGGCAGCGGCGCCAAGATCGAGGTCAACCCGGGCCGCGACCCGGGCCAGGTGGACATCGTCAACGGGCAGACGAACTTCTACGGCAACATCGTCGTCAACGACGGCGTCAACTTGTCCTTCTCCGGCGGCGCGAACAACACGTTCGTGAACGCCAGCTCCATCACGCTCGACTCCGGCAACACGCGCGAAACGGTGCTGAAGTTCGGCGACACCAACCAGCTCGTGCGCAACCTCAGCGGCGACCTCCTGTCCCGCATCGAACTTGGCCGCGGCGACATCACGCTCGAGCAGAACAGCACGACCGCCAACTTCCAGGGTTCGATCACGGGCGTCGGCAGCTTCATCAAACAAGGCACGGCGGCCTTCACGCTCGTCGGCACGACCGCCGCCGGGGCGATCAAGGACTCTTACTACGGCGCCACCATCGTCCGTCCGGGCGGCGCTCTCTCCGCTGGTTCGGCCAACGCGGTGCCCAACACCTCGGCCTTGGTGCTCGTCAGCACCGGTACCTTCAACACCGCCGGCCTCAACCAGACCTTCGGTGGCCTCTTCGGTTCGGCGGCTTCCACGCTGAACATCGGCGCCGCGACCGTGACGATTGGCTATACGCCCGCCCGGGCGGCCTCGATGGCCCTCGACCTCGCCGGCTCGAACCCGTTGCTCGCCGACTACCTCGGCACGACCGACCAGGTGAACCCGGTCCTCAACATGGCCAGTTTCACCGCGACTGGCGGTGCGATCGGCGCCACCACGATCACGACGGCCGCCACGACCGGCCTCGCCGTTGGGCAAGTCCTCACTGGTACGGGCATCCAGCCTGGCACCATCATCACCGGCATCGGCGCCGGCACCGTCAATATCAGCAAGGCCCTGACCGCCACGGCGACGGGCGTCATCGCCGCCACGCCGACCATCACCTTTACTCCGACCACCGGTCTTCAGAATTCGACCCAGCTCACCGCCACGGCTTCGGCTGGTCTCGGCGTCGGCCAGGTCATCGTGGGCACGGGCATCGCCGACAACTCCTACATCACGGCGATCGTCGGCAACACCAGCTTCACCATGAACGGCGGCACTTCGGGCACGACTACGGTCCGCACCGTGTCGTCGGCTGGCCTCGCCGTCGGCCAAACCGTCTCGGGTACCGGCATCGCCGCCAACACCAAGATCGCGTCGATCACGCCGAACACGTCGTTCTTCGCCACGGGCGGTGCCATCGGCACGCGCACCATCACGACGACCGCGACGACGGGCCTCTATGTCGGCCAGTCGTTGACCGGCACGGGCATCCCCGCCGGCGCGCTCATCACAGCCGTGACCCCGACGTCCATCACCATCTCGGCGTCGCTGACCGCTAAGGCGACCGGCACGGTGACGGTGGGCGCCCTGGTAGGCCTCACCAACGCTTTGACGGCGACGCCGTCGGGCACGGCGACCGTCAGCGCGCTCCTCACGCTCAACAATCCGTTGACCGCCAACCTTGCGGCCGTCCCGGTCTACGCGGGCGCGGTCCGCAGCGTCGACGTCACGTCGCTGCCGCTGACCGCGGCCGAACTCAACGCGCTCTACGCGGGCTCCATCAAGATGTCGGAGCTGACCCGCCGTTACCTCACCTCGGTCGCCGTGGGTACGAACCTCGGCAATTACGTCGCGCCGACGACCGATATTTCCTTCGCCACCAACCTCTCGTTCGACGGCCAGTTCGTCGGTACCGGTAAGTTGGTCAAGGCGGGCACGGAAACCCTGAACCTGCGCGGCACCAGCAATGGCTTCACGGGGCAGATCCAGATCACGGGCGGCACGCTCGACATCGCCTACAACAGCCTGGCCAACGCCTCGTCGATCACCGTCGACGCTGGCGCCTACCTCGCCGTCACCGTGGACGACCCCTATGTGCCCGGTCCTTCCGCCGTGAAGCGCACGATGACCACCCCGGTGCTCGGCGCCGGCAACTTCATCAAGAACGGCGTCGGCTACCTCATCCTGAGCCCGAACCTCGCCGCCGGTCAGGTGCCTTACTCCGGCACGACCTACGTCAACAACGGCTGGCTCGAGATGAACGCGCTTTCCACAAACGGCGCGGCGGTCATCAATTCTTTCAACGGCACGCCGGCCCACTTGGTCCTGAACGCCGCTGCCGATGTCACCTACTCCGGGTTGGTTTCCGGCACCGGCGAGCTCGTCATCCAGGCCGCGACCGGCAAGACGCTGACGGCCGGTGGTTCCTTGACCCACACCGGCGGCACGAACGTCCTCACCGGCACGCTGCTTGCCCAGAACGGCTGGGCGGGCGCGACGAGCGGCAACATCACGGTCGCCGCGGGCGCGACGGCCAAGCTGAACGTCACCACCAACCTCACCGCGACGGGGGTCTTCGCGGGCGCCGGCACGATCGTCAAGCAAGGCGCCGCCTCGCTGACGCTGGGCACGGCGACGACGGCCTTCAGCGGGACGTACCGGTCCGACGCGGGCACGACGGTCCTGGCTTCGGCAAACCTCTTCGGTGGCGCTAATGTGACCGACTCCATTGCCGCCATCGATCTGCGCGGCACGTCTGTCCTCGACGTCACGGCGGCCCAGACCTTCCGCAACCTCACGGGCGAAGCCACGACGCGCATCGCCTACGGCGTCAATGGCGTCCTCATCACCTTGCCGATCGACACGGGTGCGACCAACAGCTTCGCCGGCCGCTTCACGCGCGTGGCGGGCGTCACGGACGCCACCATCGCCAAGATCGGCCTGGGCACCTTGGACCTTTCGCCTACCGGCGGCGATAATCAGCTCACCCTGATCGGCGTGGTCGAGGGACGCTTGGTGGGTACGGAAGCAGGTTACCGCGGGGCCGATATCCTCGTCGGTGCCGGCGCCGAAGTCGCCTTCAACGCCCCGACCGCGGGGGTGGTGGCCAATTTCAGCAACAACATCGCCGGCATCGGCGGCGCCTTGGGCACGGGCTCGGTCGTCAAGGTCGGTGCGGGCGAAGCCGTGCTCGGCAACGTCAACCTCACCGCCAACACGCCGGACTTCAAGGTGGAGCAGGGCATCCTCACCCTCAACGATACGCGCGCCGGCACCTTGCCGATGCTGACCGCCAACGTGTCCGCGGACGCCACGTTCCGCGTGAACTTGGCGAACGCCCGCACGCTGGGTTCTGAGATCACCGGCACCGGCATCTTGGACCTCCAGGCGGCCACGGCCGGCGTCAAGCTGGTTACCGTCACCTCGCAGCCCTCCGTCACCACGACGAATATCGGAAGCAATGTCCGCCTCGACGTTTCGGGCATCACCGCCATCACCGGCCTCACCGCCGAAACGGGTTCCTTCCTGCAGATTGGCGCCCTAGGTGCTGGCCGTACGTTGACCCTGACCCAAACCAAGGATGGCGTCTTCAACGGCACCCTCGAAGGCACGGCGAACTTCACCGTGAAGGGCGCTGGTCTCTTCCGTTACGCCAACAGCCTCCAGGCCACGCCGGTCGGCACCGTCACGGTCGACGGTGGCTACCTGGGCGTCAACGCCAACAACACGAAGGACATCACCTTGGCCACGGCCACGACGGGCGTGACTAAGCTCGGCGTGTATGTCGCCACCGGCACCTCCATCTATAACGGCAACTTGACCGGCGCCGCGGGCGCGGCCCAGATGGTCAAGATCGGCGGAGGCACGCTTGACCTCACGAGCGGGGTGACGTCTTCGCTGAAGGGCGACGTCTTCTCGTCGTATGACGTCCATGAAGGCACGCTCCTGGTCACCTTGCAGCAGGATCTCCTGAATCCCACCGGTCCGGGCATCATCTTGCCTGACTCCGCTGGTGTCGGCCGCGCGGTCACCCTCTCTGGTGGCACCTTGGCCCTGAGCGTCGGTGCGACCGGCGGCACCCTGCTTTCGGGCGCTGGTACCACGAATACCGGCAACCTCGCCGTCACCACGGCCAACGTCGGCGACGCCTCGCTTCTGAAAGTGCTGGGGAATGTTTCCGGCAACGTCTCCGTCGCCGGTGGCACCATCCTGCAGCTCGGCACCTCGGGCGGCGCGCTCCTCTCGATCGCCGGCGACCTCGGCGTCAGCAACAGTTCCAAGTTGACCGGTTCCGCCAATGTAGGCGGCAACCTCACCGTCGGAACCGGTGCGACCTTGGCTCCGGGTTATTCCCCGGGCACCTTCAACGTCACGGGCAACTTCACGCTCGCCGGCACGGC
>RFQN01000068.1 GCA_009924965.1 Verrucomicrobiota bacterium | reverse complement strand
GAAGTAGGCCGTCGCCGAGAGGGCGTTGCGGTTGAGCACCTCGAAGAGCTTTTCCTGCACCGCGTTGAGCGAGAAGTTGCGGGACGTGTCGCGCACGATGGTCTCGCGGCTGAGGAAGTACGTGATCTCGAGCTCCTGCGGGCTGATGCCGAGCTCTTCGTAGGCCGCGCGGAGCACCGGGAAGATGTCCTGTTGCTCGCGGAAGCCGAACTTGCCCGTCACGCGGAGGACCGGGGGGAACTCCTCGTGGCTGTCCAGCTTGCACGACTTCGGGCCGCGCTGCATGAACTTCACGCGTTCCGAGCGGGGGCTGTCGATGAAGTTGATGAACTCGTCGTCGGTGGAGCCGCCCTTGGTCTCGCCGAAGTTCGATTCCGCCAGCTTGTTGCGCATCACGATGCGGCCCTTGTTCCAGACCGACATGATGTAGTAGACCAGGAAACCGGCGGCCAGCGGCAGCCAGCCGCTTTCGAAGATTTTGGGGATATTGCCGGCCACGAAGAAGAGCTCCATCAGGATGAGCGGCGCCACCAGTACGTAGGAAGCCACCATCGGGAAGTTGAACTTCCGGTGCAGGAACTGCCCGTAAAGGATGGTCGTCACCAGCATCGTAAGGCTGACGGCAATGCCGTAGGCGCTGGCTAGGTGCTCGGAGCTCTTGTACTGCAGCACGAGGTAGATCGAACCGATCATCAGCATCCAGTTGACGATGGGGATGTAGATCTGGCCCGACTCCTCGTCGGACGTCTGTTCGATGCGCATGCGCGGCAGGAAGTTCAGCTGGATGGCCTGCATCGTCGTGGAGAACGCGCCGGCGATGAGGGCCTGCGAGGCGATGATGGCCGCCAGCGTGGCGATGATGACGAGCGGGATCTGCGCCCAGTTCGGGGCGAGGTTGAAGAACGGGTTGATCTCGTGGACCAGGTGGGCCTTGCCATCGACGCCATGGGTGACCGCGAAGGTGGTGACCGGTTCGGCGAGGGCCCAGGCGGCTTGTCCGAGGTAGTTCAGGATCAAGGCCGGGAAGACGATGAAGTACCAGCCGGCGCGGATCGGTTTTTGTCCGAAGTGGCCCATGTCCGCGTAGAGCGCTTCGGCGCCGGTCACGGCCAGGAACACCGCCCCGAGGATGATCATCCCGAGTGCCGGGTGTTCGAGCATGAAGCCGATGGCTTGGAGCGGGTTGAAGGCGGCCAGGACCGTCGGGAGCTGTTCGCGGTGCTCAAAGAGGGAACCGAGGCCCGTCGCGCCGATGCACAGGAACCAGAGCAGGGTGATGGGGCCGAAGTACATGCCGACCTTGCCTGAGCCGCGCTTCTGCAGCCAGAAAATACCGAAGAGGATCGCTACCGCGGCGGCCGGGATGAGGATGCTCAACTGGCGATCGGTCAGAGGCCCGTGGAGGTTGTCGTTGGCTTCCTTCACGCCTTCCAGGGCGGAGAGCACGGAGATGGCTGGCGTGATAACCCCATCGCCGAAGAGGAGGGCCGTCCCGAAGACCCCCAGCAGCACCAAGAAGCTCCGGTGCTTGCGTTTCCGGCTCCGTTCCTGGTCCTTATCCGAGGCCAAGGATACTAGGGTCATGATGCCGCCTTCCCCGTCTTCGTGGGCCTCCATGACGAAGAGGACGTATTTGATGGTCACGACGCAGAGGAGGGACCAGATGATCATGGAAACCGCCGGGACCGCGATTTGGGCGACCGACGTAGGGATATCCGAAGTCAGGCCGTTCCGCAGGCACTCGCGGAAGGCGTAGAGCGGGCTAGTGCCGATATCGCCGAAGACGACCCCCAGGGAGGCGATGATGGCGGCAAAAGTAAGAGGCTTGGCCAGCGCGGAGGGAGCGTCCTTGGCAGTCTCCTGAGAGGCTTCGTTCATGGATTGAGTTATTCACACTGACCGCCCGGAAGGGGGTTAGCAAAACCAATCGGACCCGAGCTGGGGCTTGCCTTTTTGCCTTTCCGCCTCATTTCAAGGGGGTTCTCGGTCCCCATTTCCAAACAAAACAACAATGATTAACATCCAAACTATTGGTATTCAGATACTTGCAGCAGAAGAGGCTGCCCCGACCGGCGGTCAGGTACTCATGCAGTTCCTGCCCCTCGTCTTCTTGGGCGGCGCCTTCTACTTCTTCGTCATCGCCCCTCAGCGTAAGCTGCAGAAAGAGCGCGAAAAGCTGCAGTCCGAACTCGCGGTCGGCTCCGAGGTGATCCTCGCCAACGGTATCTACGGCAAGGTCTACCACATCAAGGACGACCGCGTGACCATCGAACTCGAGTCCGGTCGCATGTCCGTCCACAAGTCCGCGATCGTCGGCAAGGCCGAGGAAGCTGACAAGTTCGTCCAGGCCTAATTCGTCCACCCCCTAACGACGACATACCCATGACATCCAGGACTTGGTTCTGGAAGGTGGCGGTATCGGTTCTCGCCCTGGCAGCTGCCTGGTACGAGTTCTACCCCATCGCTCCGACCCCTCTCGAGCAGTTCATCCCGACGCAGGTCATCAAGGACAAGCCGGCGTTCGAGAAGCTCCACGCCGAAGCGCTCAAGCGCGTCGCCGACTACAAGAATCCGGCTGTTCCGGCCGACCAGAAGTCGATCTCCTATTACCAGGCGCTCCGTGACATCGGCGAAGGCAAGGGCCGCGCCGGTGGCGTCGACCTGCTGCCGTTCTTCTTCAATGAGAAGGATTTCGTGCGCGAGCCCGACCAGGCCAAGCGCAATATCCTCGTGCTGAAGCAGGAGCTGGTGGCGTCGCAAGGTAAGCTCAAGCTCGGCCTCGACCTGCAGGGCGGCGTGTCCTTCACCCTCAAGGTCGACCCGTCGGGCGTCGAGTCCGGTGAAAAGGCCGAAGGCGACAAGGCCAAGATGGACCACTCTCAGATGGTGGCTCAGGCCATCGCCGTCATGGAACACCGCGTCAACGAGTTCGGCGTCGCCGAGCCCGTTATCCGCCCCGTCGGTGACCTGGCGCTCGAAATCCAGCTGCCCGGCGAAGACGCCGCGAACAACCCCGACATCATGGACGCGCTGAAGAAGCCGGCCAAGTTGGAGTTCCGCCAGGTTTACCGTGGTGAGCGTCCGGCTCCCGGCGAGCGCGAGCACTCCACCAAGGCGCTGCAGGATGACAACGGCGCCATCGCGACCTACGAAGTGCTGGTGGAGCGCGACGTCGACCGCAAGACCGGCGAGGTCACGATGCGTCGTTACTACGTCCGCAAGAAGGCCGACGCCACCGGCAAGATCATCAAGACCTCCGCCGCCCGCTCCGATGACGGCTTGTCCTTCTACGTCAGCATGACGTTCACCGACGAGGGTTCGAAGAAGTTCGGTGACCTCACCGCCAAGATCGCCGAAGGCAACAGCCGCGGCATCGGCCAGCTCGCCATCGTCCTCGACGGTCAGCTGCAGTCCGCCCCGACCGTGCGCGAAGCCATCCGCAGCACGGGCGCGACCATCACCGGTTCCTTCTCGCGCGAAGAGGCCCTTAGCCTCGCTTCCGTGCTCAACAATCCTCTGGAGTTCCCGCTCATCACGCAGGACGTGACCTCCGTCGGCCCGTCGCTCGCCAAGGATGCGCAGTCCAAGTCCGTCGTTGCCTCCGTCGTGGCCGTCGGCCTCGTCATCCTCTTCATGGTCGGCTTCTACGTCTGGGGCGGCTTCATCGCCGTCTTCGGCATGGTGCTCAACCTGCTCTTGATGCTTGGCGGCATGGCCTACCTCGGTGCGACGATCACGTTGCCCGGCGTGGCCGCGCTCGTGCTCACGCTCGGCATGGCCGTCGACGCGAACATCCTCATCCTGGAGCGCGTCCGCGAGGAAGCGCGTCTCGGCAAGGACCGCGCCGTCTCCCTGCGCGAAGGCTATAACCGCGCGACCTGGACGATCGTGGACGCCAACCTCACGCACTTGCTCGTCGCCTTGATCCTCGCGTTCATGGGCACGGGTCCGGTCCGTGGCTTCGGCATCACGCTCATCATCGGTATCTTCACGACGCTCTTCACGACCCTCGTGACCTGCCGTGGCCTCCAGGAGTTCACGCTCTCCCAGGGCATCCTCAGCCGCATCTTCGGCCTCCCGGTCTTCCGTCCGACCCTGGACATCCAGTTCCTCAACCAGGCCCGTCTGGCATTCATCGTCTCCTGGGTCGTCATCCTCGTCGGCGTCGCCGACCTGGCCTACAAGGGCAAGGAAGCCTTCGGTAAGGATTTCCGTGGGGGTGAATCGACCCTCGTGGCGATCAGCTCCAAGGACAAGGTCGACACTACTAAGGTGCTCAAGCTGGCCGAGTCCCTCGGCCTCCCGGATACGACCGTGACCATCCAGACCGCCGTCGGCGGCGGCGAGTCCCGTCTGCGCATCGAAACCGAATTGACGAAGGACCGCTCCAAGGGTGACTTCGCCAACCTCGCCAAGATCGTCGAAGGCCTCAAGGCCAAGTATCCCGAGATGCTCAAGGACAAGGACCTCCCGGTCGACAAGCTCATGCTCTCCCGCGAGGCCATCGGTGGCTCCGTGTCCGGCGAGCTCCGCGCGAACGCCATCTGGTCCGTCGTCCTCGCCCTCATCGGCATCGGCATCTACGTCTCCCTTCGCTTCGAGGCCGGCTTCGGCGTCGCCGCGATGGTGGCGACCCTGCACGACGTCCTGATGACGATCGCGATGTTCGTCTTCTTCGGCGGTCAGTTCAACGCGGCCCTGATCGCCGCGATCCTGCTCATCATCGGCTACTCGGTGAACGACACCATCGTCGTCTTCGACCGAATCCGCGAGGAGCTCGAGAACAACCCGACGCGCTCGCTGCGCGACGTCATCCACTTCGCGATCAACCGCACGCTCT
This sequence comes from Verrucomicrobiota bacterium, assembly GCA_009924965.1. GTDB lineage: Bacteria > Verrucomicrobiota > Verrucomicrobiia > Opitutales > UBA953 > UBA953. The sequence goes on along the minus strand of RFQN01000068.1, from coordinate 2,398 downwards.
CCCGTACGATCCTGACCTCCTCCACGGTCTTCCTCTGTGCGGTGGCGCTCTTCGTCTTCGGCGCGGGCGACGTCCGCCTCTACGGCGAAGTCTTCATCTACGGTGTCCTCACCGGTACCTTCTCCTCCATCTTCATCGCCAGTCCGATCTTCTACTGGTGGCACAAGGGTGAACGCAAAGGCGTCGACGACGCCGAACTGCCCAAGAGCTACTCGTGGGAGGCCGGTTCTGACGCCTGAGGTCAGGTCGTAAACCACTCTCATGGCCGCCTGGTTATACCGGGCCGCGGATGCTGGGCTCGCCCGGCGTATCGCGGTCTCGCTTGGAGTCAGCGACCCCGTCGCCCACGTCCTCGCGCGCACGTTCGCCGACGAGGCCGACGCGGAGCGCCACCTGCGTCCGCAGCTGGCCCACGTCTCCGATCCCTTCGCCGTCGGCGGGTTGCGCGAGGCCGCCGAACGCATCGTCCGGGCCGTCAACCAAGGGGAGCGCATCGCCATCCTGGGCGACTACGATGTCGATGGCGTCTCCAGCACCGCGATGCTGGTGCATCTGCTGCGGCGCCTCGGGGCCGACCCGGCCCACTTCGTGCCGCGCCGCCTCGAGGAAGGCTATGGCCTGTCCATGGCCGCCTTGGACCGCGTGCTCGCCGACGCCAAGCCGTCTCTGTTCATCGCGTTGGACTGCGGCACCAATTCCAAGCCTGAAGTAGACCGGCTCAAGGCCGAGGGCGTGGACGTCATCGTCGTCGACCACCACACGGCCAAGGAATCGCGCGTGGCCTGCATCTTGGTCAACCCCCGCGTCAACGACGCCCCGGAAGCCGCGTGGCAGTCGCTCTGCACCGCGGGCCTGGTCTTCAAGCTGATCCATGGCGTGCTCAAGGTCCTGCGCTTGGCCGGCGACGAGCGCGGCACGCAGATCCAGGTGAAGGACTACCTCGACCTCGCGGCCTTGGGGACCATAGCGGACCTCGTGCCGTTGGTGTCCGAAAACCGCATCCTCGCGGCGCATGGCTTGCGCGCCCTCGGCGAGGCCCGCCGGCCGGGCGTGCGCGCCCTCATCGCCGTCAGCGGCATGGAGCCCGGCGGCGTCCTGACTTCCGTCGACGTCTCCTATCGCCTCGGGCCTCGCATCAACGCCAGCGGCCGCTTGGCCGACGCGTCGTTACCGCTGAAGCTGCTCTTGGCTTCCTCGCCGGAGGAGTGTGAGCGCGACGCCGCGCAGCTCGACGCCATCAACCGCGAACGCCAGGAAATCGACAAGCGCGTGACCGAAGAGGCCACCGCGCAGGCCGAAGCCATGGGCGAATTGGCCGGCTACGTCGTCCACGGCGATTGGCACCCCGGCGTGGTCGGCATCGCCGCGGGTAAGATCTGCCGCGCCCTGGATCGCCCCGTCATCGTCCTCGGTAAGGAAGGGGACGTCGCCAAGGGCTCGGGCCGCAGCGTCCCTGGCACCAACCTCGTCGAGGCCCTGACCGCGTGCTCCGACCTGCTCAAGACCTTTGGCGGCCACCCGATGGCCGTCGGCGTGTCGTTGGCCGTCGCGGACGTCGAAGTCTTCCGTGAGCGTTTCTCCGCCGCCATCGCCGCACAGAAGGTCGCCGGCGCTGCGGTGGTCGATGGCCGCGACCTCGATATCGTCCACTGGATCAAGGCGACCGAAGCCACGGACCGCTTGCTGGACGACCTCGAGCTGCTGCAGCCTTATGGCGAGGGCAACCCCGAGCCGCTCTTCGGCGTGAAGGGCTTCGTCTTCGAGCGTGCGCCCACGATCTTCGGCGACGGCAACTTCCGTTACCAAAGCTCGCCCATCGCCGGCCGCCGCCTCAATTTCGTCGCATGGCGCATGGCCAACCGCTTGCCTGAACTGGGGCGCTCGGTCGACCTCGTCGTCAAACTGCAGTGGAACCGTTGGCAGGGGCGCAAGCTCCCGCAGGCGGAGATCCTCGACTGGCGCTACAGCGCGTAAGGCTTACTTCGTCGGTGCCTTGCCGGCGTTCGGCTTATTGCCGCCCTTGCCCGCGCCCGCGTTGGGGTCGGGGACCGGGTCGGGCTGCTTGCGCTCTTCGATGCCCTTGATGTTGACGGCATGACCACCGCCTTGGTTGGGCAGGATGAAGAAGAGCGTGCGGACGTCGGCTTGCTGGTAGGTGCGGGCGATGTAGCCGACCTGGTAGCCATCTTCGCCAGGGGTCCAGATCTCACCTTGAGCGTAGGTATCGTTGGCGACGGGGGCGTTGATGACCGCGCGGCCGTTGGGCGGAATCGCGTTGGCCTTGCCGTTGTAGCGGACCTCTACGGGGGTGCCGGTCAGGTTGATGTAGAGGTAGGAGCCGAAGGGGAAACTGCCTTCCTTGTCCTCGATGGCCATGACGCGCTTGCCCTTGTCGGCG
>RFQN01000067.1 GCA_009924965.1 Verrucomicrobiota bacterium | reverse complement strand
CCCTGTGGGCTCCGGCAAGACCATGCTTTGCCTCCGTCTCTGCCAGGCCCTCCGCGAGAAATACTCCATGGCCGTCGTCACGAACGACATCTATTGCTCCGAGGACGCCGAGTTCCTCGTCAAGCAGTCGGCCTTACCGCCCGGCCGCATCAGCGGCGTCGAGACCGGCGGCTGCCCGCACACGGCCATCCGCGACGACACGACGATGAACGAGCAGGCGTGCGCGGCCTTGGAGGCCGCCATTCCCGACCTCCAACTCCTGCTCGTCGAAAGCGGCGGCGACAACCTCACCGCCACCTTTTCGCCGGAACTGGTCGACGCCTTCATCTACGTCATCGACGTGGCGGAAGGGGAGAAGATCCCGCGCAAGGGCGGCCCAGCCATCCGCCACAGCGACTTGCTGATCATCAACAAGATCGACCTCGCGCCGTTGGTGGGCGCCGATCTCTCCGTGATGGACCGCGACGCCAAGGTCCAGCGCGGCGAGCGCCCGTTCATCTTCTGCGACCTCAAGCGCCGCCACAACCTCGACCAAGTCATCGCCTGGATCGAGCACCAGGTGCTGTTCGCCGCCACCACCCGATGAGCGTTCTGGCCGGACAGCTCGGACTCCGGGCCACCCGCCAAGCGGATGGACGTACGGTCTTGGCCGAGCAGTTCTTCCAAGCGCCGTTTCACCTCAGCAAGCCGCATTGGGATCCCGACGCGGAAGTCCTGCATGTGCAGGTCGTCAATCCGACCGCGGGCATCCTGGCGGGGGACGCCCTCCGCTCGGAGGTCACGGTCGAGGCGGGGGCAGCGGTCTTGATTTCCACCCCAAGCGCCACGCGCATCTTCAAGATGGACGACGGCGGGGCGGCGACGAGTACGCAGCATTGGCAGGTCGCGGCCGGCGGCTGGCTGGAGGTGATGCCGGAGCCGTTGGTGCCGCACCGTGGTTCCCGTTTTCACCAAGAGACCACCGTCGAAGCCGAAGCCGGCGCGGGGCTATTGCTCATCGACCAGCTGATGCCGGGGCGCTTGGCGCACGGGGAAGCTTGGCAATGGGAACGCCTGGTGCTCGGCCTGACCGTTCGGGTCGGCGGTGAGCTCATCTTGCGCGAACGCTTCGATCAAAGCGGCGCCGCCCTGAAGGCGTTGTCCGAATTCCATGCCACCGGCCCCGAGGCCTGCTTCGCGAATCTCCTCTTGGTCTTGCCCGAGGTCGACCTCGCGCCCGCGTGGCGGGCTGAAGTCCAGAGACTCCATGCCGAGGGCGTTTGGTTGGGAGTGACCGCCCTGCGAGGGTCGGCTTGGAGCCTGCGGATCGTCGCCCCTGGCCCGATTCGCTTGCGTGATACCTTGGCGAGCGTCCGCGCGATCTTCAGGAAAGCGTACCCGCGGCTGGGCTGCTCGCTGCGCCGGCCTTAGGTTGTTGTTGGGCGTCGAACACGCGACGTCCGAGCCAGACCAGAAGCACGACTGCCGCGATCCAAATCACCGAAGCCACCGGATGCGCCGTCACGTGCGAGTAGGTCCAGGTGAAGTCGCCGCCGTCCTCGTGCCCATCGTGGCCCGGGTGCGCTTGGGCCGACACCGTCGTCAGTAAGCACAGCAACATCAGCACCCAGAGTCGGAGGGAGGTGAAAATCATTGGTAGGTTGTGAACCATGCCATGCTAGGAGCAAAACCTATGCCGAGCCGCCCCGGCCCCTGCGTCTTGGCCAAAAATGAGCAACGCGACCCTAGGCCTTGAGAAGCCTAGGACCGCGCTGAGCAAAAACCAGCTTACTTGAAGCTGATTTCCTTGGCCGGGCAGATGAGCAGCGTTCGGTCGGAGAAAGTCACCGTGATCGGTTTGTCGCCCAGATTCCAAGCCACGTAGCTCCGCTTGCCGTTCTTGGTGAACGTCGCCGCGAAGGGCGTATCGGCGGTGACGCTCGTGTCGAGGGTGCCGAAGGCGTCGAAGACCTGGAGCCAGAGTTCCGTCTGCGTGAAGCTGTTGCCTGCCTCGGGCTTGAAGTTCGGCGGGCGCTTAGCCCAGTTCGCCTTGGCGCCGGCCGCATCGAAGGTCGCCTGCTGCATCCACAGTACATCCGCCCAATGGTCGAGCGGCGCTTGGGGCGCGACGGCCTTTTTGGCGGTGACGCGGAAGTCCGCCAGTTCGCTGAGCAACGCGGTGTAGTTCTTCCGTGCGTAGTTCGGATAGCGACCGAGGTAGAGCGAGCCGCCGGTCACGGGGAGGAAATTGATGCCGTGCACCGATTGCGGGTTCGCGTCGAACCACGTCGCGTTGGCGCCCTTGCCGCCCCAGACCATCGTCACGACGGAAGCCGGGTAGCCACGCGGGAAGAGATCCCCGTGGACGTTGAACCAGTAGTCTTCGATGGCCGAGACTTCGGTCGAGAGCAGCCAAGCCGCCTGATCGCGGAGGGCTTGATCGCCGGTGGCTTCCGCGAGCATCAGCAGGCCATACCAGGCGTTGATCGATTCGCTGGAGGACTCCTGGTTGTTGCCGTCGCCAAAACGGCCATGGCCGCTGGCCCACGAATGGCCGGCATAGATGTCGAAGCAGCGGAGGTAAGGGAAGAGCGGGTCGCGACGGTCGGCACTGGCGATGTCGCGGGCGATCAGCCGTATCATCGGCAGCCATTGCTTCGTCCAAGCGGGGTCGCGGCGGGCGAGCTCCGCGGCGGCGTGCAGGAAGTAGCCGTAGTGGAAGTGGTGGTCGTTCAGCTCTTGGTCGCTCCCGAAGCTTGCGGGATAGCCGATGAGCGTGCCCCAGTTGGGTTCATACGCGAAGAGGGACGACTTCTTGGAACGCCCATCGGGAGCGCGGACCGTCAGGAAATTCTCCAGCGCGGCCTTCAGCCGGCGCTCGCATTCGGCGGCGGACTCCTTGTCGCCGAGTTGTTCGGCGATCGGCAGGAGCGTGGCCCATTTACCCAACTGCTTGCCGAGCCAATAGGTGTCGCCCGTCAGCTGCGGGGTCCCCGCCAAGTCAGCCGCTAGGTGTTGCTTGAGTTGGGCGCGGTCTGCCGTGGCGACCACCGGTAATGCCGGCAGGAGCGGGGGCAGCAACGAGGTGCTTTCAAAAGACGAACCCTTGGCGAGCTTCATCGGCCCGCGCACGCTGCCGTAGCTCTGGCCGGTGAAATCGGCATGCGCATCGCGCCACTGGTGCGGGTAGAGCGCGAACAGCGTGCCCGTGTCGGCACCTTGTTTGGCGACGGTGCGGAAGGCGTAGCGCGTCACGACCTTCGCGCCTTTTTGGTCGTAGGACCAGGTAGCTTGCGAGCCCGTGACGTGGTTATGCGCGCAGGCCTGAAAGAGCTCGAGGGTGCTCGGCTGTTCGTCCGGCAGCACCGCCACCGAGAAGTAGGACTTGCCGCGGGTTTGGGCGACGAGACGCGTCGAGCCGAGGCCCGACCACGTGGAGCCTGCCGGCGCATAAAGGCCGTAGATGCGGTCGGCGACTTTCACCACGAGCGTCGCCGAGCGTTCATCGCCCGAGATCACGGTCGGGGGGGTCTTGAAGAGGACTGCGGGTTCGCCGCCCGCATACTCGGCAAAGACGAAGGGCGAGCCATGCCCGAAGGTCACCGTCAGGCCGCGGCCGGCTTCGCCCAAGCGTGCCGTCACGAAGAAGTCGCTCCAGCCAGCGACGCGGGCTTCGGCGAAGGACGCCACGGCAGAATGCCCGAGCACGAGGTCTTGTCCGCCCATGCCCGCGATGGCGTGCTTGCTCGCGCCGAGGTGGGAGCCGGGATAGTTCAAGGCGAGGCCGTCCTTGGTGGCCTTCACCGAGAATGGATGCGGGAACATCGTCTCCGACAACGGAAGCCACGCCAAGGAGCTCCACCAGGTGTTCGTCGGCACCGGGCCCGTCAGGCCTTCGACCACGAACGGCGTCACGGGTGGGCCTTTGGCGCCTTCCGGCAAGCCACGCAGATAGGAGCCGGCGCCGGTGGGGACGACTTCGCTGGCGGAGGCCAACGCGCAGGCGCAGGCGAGGGCAAGGAGCGGACGGAGGGCGGTCATCGTGTTGCGAAACTAGAATAATCCGTTTGGGTTGGGAACCGCAAACCATGCCCGAGCTCGCCGAAGTCGATTATTTCCGCCGCCGCTGGGACCCCGGCCTCGGCCGCAAGGTCGCGCGGGTCCACCTCAACGCGAAGGCGCGCGTCGGTCGGGGCCTGGGCCTCGCGGACCTGACGCAGGCATTGGTCGGGGCGAAGTTGCTGGAGTCCTTCGCCGCCGCCAAGCAGATGGCGTTCCGTTTCACGGGAGGCGTCTGGATCGGCGTGCACCTTGGGATGTCGGGACGACTGGAATGCGGCGACGCCACGCGCGAACCGACGAAGCACGATCACTTCGTGCTGACGATGGCGGGCGGGAAGCAATTGGTCTTCGTGGACCCGCGGCAGTTCGGTCGCATCTTGTTTTGGCAAGGCGAGGGCGTCCCGCCGTGGTGGGAGAAGATCCCGCCGGCGATCTTGTCGGACGCGTTCACGGTCGGCGTCGTGGGGGCGTTTCTGCGGCGCCGCGCGCGGACTTCCATCAAAGCCGTCTTGCTCATGCAGGAACGCTTTCCGGGCATCGGCAACTGGATGGCGGACGAAGTCCTCTGGCGGGCTGGCTTCCATCCCGAAGCGAAGGCTGGCGCCTTTGGCCCTTTGTCCGTCCGCAAGCTCCACCGCACGTTACGCGCAGTTTGCGCGGACGCGATGCGCGTGATCGGCAAGGATTGGGGCGACCCGCCGGCGAGTTGGCTCTTCAACCATCGGTGGACCGATGGCGGACGCTGTCCGCGCACGAAGCAGCCGTTGCAGCGCGCCGAAGTCGGTGGACGGACGACGTGTTGGTCGCCGGCGCGGCAACGTCTGGGCGCGGAACGCCGTTGACCTTCTAGGCTCCGCGGGAAACCTTGCGCCTATGCGTGTCACCGGAGGCCTAGCCCGCGGAATTCCGCTTCGCGTCCCCGCGAAAGGCGGCGTGCGCCCGGCCACGGATTACATCCGCGAGGCCGTCTTCAACTCGCTGGCGGCCTTCGTGCCGGGCACGCACGTCCTCGATCTCTTCGCCGGCACGGGCGCGTATGGCTTGGAATCCCTCAGCCGTGGGGCGGCCTCGGCGACGTGCGTCGATATGCATGCTGGCGCTGACTTGCAGGCGAATGCTGCGGCGGTCGCGAAGTCGATGGGCGTTGCGGCCTTGCCGTTCACGGCGGTCACGGGCGATGCGACGAAGCCCGTCGCGAACGCGGGGACCTTCGACCTCGTCTTCGCGGACCCGCCTTGGGAGCTCTGGCAGACGCGGGCGGAGGAAATCGCGGCGGTCGCCGTCGCGGCGGCCTCACCCGGCGCGCACGTGCGCGTGATCCTCGAGGCACCCGGTGGCTTTACGGTGCCGGTGCCGGCGGGCTGGAAACTTCGCAAGGTCATCGGCAAGGGCAAGGGGCAGCCCGCCGCTTCGATCTTGGTGCGCCAGACCGGCGAGTGATCAGCCCAACGCGCGGTGCGCTTGCCACGCGCGCAGCTGCGCGAGCATGAGTGCCCCGCCGACAAGGCAAGCCGCCTCGACGCGGAGGATGCGGTCGCCCAAGTGATGGAGCGCGAAGCCCTTGGTCCGGAGCAGGGCACGTTCTTGGTCCGACCACCCGCGCTCCGGGCCGATCGCCAAGAAACCGGCGCGGGCGGAATCGGGAGCCGACTCGCCCAAGGCACCCGTGGCTTCGTATGGGTCGAGCGCGACCTTCCAGCCTTCAGCGGGCAGAGATGCGAGAGCTTCGGCGAGCGACGTCACTCGGACGACTTCCGGCACGAGGGTGGAGCAGGCTTGCTCGGTGCCTTTGCGCAGGTGCTCGAGGTATTCGCCGTCCTTCCACAAGGAGCTCGCGACGTAGCCCGGGTCGCCCTTGTCGGCTTCGAAGAAAATCAGCCGGGCCGCGCCGAGGCTGGCGAGGTCATGCAGGACCTTCTTCGCCGTCTGCGGCCGCGGGAGCCCGATGAGCACGGTGAGCGGGAGGCGGGGTTGTACGGATTTTTCCCAGACAACGTCGAAGCGGAGGGCTGGGCTGGTGACCGTGACCGTCGCGAGCCCGCGCAAGCCTCCGGCGATGCCGACATGGAACGTCTGGCCGACACGGAGGCCGACGGTGCCGAGCAAGTGGACGCTGCGGGGATCGGCCAGGGGAAGGCCCGCGCTGACTTCAGGCTCCGTAATCAGGACGAGGTTCACGGCTTCTAACCTGAACGCCGTCGGGAGACTGGCGAGAGGGAAGGGAGGCTACGCTTGCGGACGCGGCCGGTTCCGTTAGGGTGCGGGTATGGACCTTTCGGAGCTACGTAAGGAGTACGCCACCCACGGCTTGGACCGGCACGAGTTGCTGGATTGCCCGCTGGCGCAGTTCAAGGCGTGGTTCCACCAAGCCAAGGACGCGGGGGTCAATGAGCCCAACGCGATGGTCCTCTCGACCGTCGACGACTCCGGGGCCCCCACCTCCCGGACCGTCCTCCTCAAGGCGGCCGATGAGCGCGGCTTCTCCTTCTTTACTAACTATCATAGCCGCAAAGGGGCGCACATGGAGCGCGAGCCCCGGATTGCCCTGGTTTTCCCTTGGTTCTCCCTGGAACGACAGGTTCATATAAGTGGTTCTGTAGTAAAGACTTCCGAAGAAGAGTCTATTGCCTATTTTGCCCGTCGGCCCTATGGTAGTCAGCTCGGCGCCTTGGCTTCCGAGCAGAGCCAGTTAATCCCCGACCGGCAGCACCTGGAGGCCCGTTTGGCTGAATTAAAGGCCAAATACCCCGAAGGGCAGGTCCCGAAGCCGGCTAACTGGGGTGGGTACCGCGTGATCCCCGACCATTTTGAGTTCTGGCAGGGGCGCTTGAACCGCCTCCACGACCGCTTCCTCTATAATAAGAAAGACGGAAAGTGGCAGATCAGCCGCCTAGCCCCCTAGTCCGGGCCTAGATTAGTGTTGCTAATGAAGCCCCCTCTGGCGGCTTACTCTGGGCGTAGTTCACTGCAGGGGGTTGACCATCCTGCTTGGAATCATTCACAAACCCTTTCCTGCGTCTAATGCGCTCTCTTTCCCTCATTGGTCTCTTTGCCCCGGCGTTCGTTTTCGCCAATTCCGAAGGTGTGAGCCCCAAGGCCACCGACCTCTTCACCATCGCGGGCTACCCGATCTCGAACTCGATCCTCACGACCTGGATCATCGCTGGCCTCATCATCGTCGGCGTGCGCCTGGCTGTCGGCACGCCCAAGCTCATCCCGGGCAAAGGTCAGGCCGTCGTCGAAGGCATGGCCCAAGGCCTGCGCGATGCGCTCGAACCGATCGTCGGCAAGCAGATGATCGGCAAGACCTTCCCGGTGCTCTGCGGCTTCTTCGTCTTCATCCTGCTGATGAACTGGAGCGGCCTGCTCCCCGGCGTCGGTACCTTGAAGTTTCAAGAGACGCTCAAGGACAAAGTGG
>RFQN01000066.1 GCA_009924965.1 Verrucomicrobiota bacterium | reverse complement strand
TGGTGCCACTGGGTGGACTTTTCGTTGACCGCGGCGAGGAGGGCGGCGTCGACGGCCGGGGCGGCCTTGCCGAAGATCGCCTGGAACTGGACGGCGGCGAGGGCCTGGTCACCGGCGTCGTTCAGGTGGATGCCGTTGATCGTCAGCGGGGACTTGGCGGCGGCGTACAGCTTCTGGGAAGCGGTGAAGAGGTCGACGAACTGGACCGAGTTGGCCTTGGCGACTTCACCGAGGGCGGCGGAGTAGGCGGCGAGGTTCTTGTTGTTGCGGGCGACGATGGCCGGGTCGAAGTGCGCGGACTTCAGGTCTTCGTGGGCGATCGGGGACAGGAGGACGAGGCGGACCTTGCCCTTGCCGTAGTCGGCGGCGAGCTGCTTCTTGACCCATTCGTCGATGTTCTTCTTGAACGCGTCGAGGCCTTCGGGACCACGGAAGCTTTCGTTGAAGCCCCAGTAGGCGAGGAGCACGTTAGCATGGAAGTCGGTGCCGAAGTGGTAGGTGATGGCGGTGTTGCCGGACTTCGTGGCGAGGGCGCCGGGCTTCATGTTGAGGAAGAGCTCGAGGGCGGGCACTTCGTCGGAGCGGTGGCGGGTGTTCACCTCGTCGCCTGAGAAACCGAGGTTGCGCACGACGAGTTCCTTGTCGGCGTTGGCCTTGTGGATCAACGCTTCGAGGTGGCCGTAGTGCTGCTGACGGTCGGCGAGGCCGCCGCCGACGAAGGCGACGTGGTCGCCTTTCTTCAGCTCAAGGGTTTGGGCCTGCACGCCGGCGAAGCCGAGCATGGCGAGGAGGAGGGTGAACAACGGACGCATGTGGGTGTGTTGGATGAAGGAGGCGGGGAACCCGAGCCACTAGCCGGGAAGGGCAGGGGCAAAAACGGGGATGGAGCAAGGTGTGGATTTTCCGACCCCCTGCCAAGGGCAATGTTCCCCTTCAGGTGGTCGAAATGGCCACCATTTCCCGCCAATTAGCGGGTGCGGGGCGGGCTGGCCGTCACTTCAGCTTGGTGATGGTCACGGGGCCGAGCGTCGCGGTGCCCTGCAGGTATCCGGTGCTCAACATTCCGATGCGCAGCAAGCCCGTCGGCATCGGGGGGTAGCCGGCCTGCTTGGAGTCGAAGACCTGGACGCCGTCAAGGAACCAGACGACGTGGCCGTCGCGGACTTCCACCCGGGCCTTGCCCGACTTGGTGAGCCCGTCGGCTTTCGGGTGCGTCGGCGGCAGGGAAAAGAGATTGGGCTGCGCGCTGGTCTCTTTGGCGCTGGGTATGAAGTAGACCCCGCCTGGCTGCGTGGACGTGCGGAGGCCGGTGAACATGGCCTGGGGTTCGTCGACGATGTCTTGGGTCCAGATGCCGACGGATGAGATGTAGCCCGCATACGGGAGCTTGCTCGGGAGCATTTCCTTGCCGTATTCGAACTCGAATTCGACTGCGTACGGTTGTGGCAGCGGGGCGCGGAGTTCCATGGCCTCCCAGTCGGTGTAACTCTCGGTCGCGGTGAGGGTCATCAAGTGGCTGCCGAGGTTGAGCTTACGTTCGGGGTTGGCGGGGGAGAGGTAGTAGTGGGTGGCTTTGTCCCGCCAGATGGGGTCGTCCCAGGCGAGGTGCAGCACGCCCTTGGTCTGGAATTCGCGGCAGACTTCGACCATGTGCTCCACGCTGGCCAAGTGCTCCCGGCTGACCGCCGAAAGCTTGGGCGTCGTTTTTTTGACCTCGGCGATGGTCTTGAGGACGTCGTCAAGTTTGCCCGGCTGCGCCCAGGACTCGACGAATGAGGCTTCGAACTGGACCTTGTTCTCGGTCATGCAGGGCCAGCCCCACCACTCTCTTTCCAGCGAGGGGCATTCCGCGAGCAGGATGATGCCCATGCGGTCGCGGTGCGGGAAGTCCGGGACGGGCGCGAAGATGACCTGCCGTCCATTGACGTTCACGTCGCGGATGGTCGGGGCTCCCTGCCGGTGGTCGGGCATGGCGAGTGTCAATTGCAGGTTCTTGAACTCGTTTGGGTTGTTTCGCTGGTTGTAACGCGCGATCAAGGCTAGGCAGTAGGCTTTGGGGTCGATGTACTGGCCGTCGAAGGCCACGCGTTCGCGCCGACGGTTGGCGGCCTTCTGGATTTCCGTGGCCAACTGGATGACGCTGGTGATTTGCTGGTTGTTGGCCGTGAGCCGACGGCGACCCCAGTCCTCCTTGGAGTCATCCATTGAGCGGGTGAGGCAGTGCATCTCGGCGAGCCAGGACAGGGAGTCGATGGCCACCGCGGATTCGGGCCCGTACTTCGGGGCCAGCGACTTCATCTTGCGTTGGAAGTCGGCGTCGACGTTCCCGCACCACTGGTGGTAAACGTAGACGATCTCGGCCCGTTCGCGGTCGGAGCGCGCGAGCCGCAGGCATTCGTCGACGAACTCGATGGAGCCGATGCGCTCGTCCTCTCCGCCGGCGGTGCCGGGGCGCGGACCGCCGCCGGTGGTGTTGACCATCCGGAGCATGGCCGTGAGGTTGCAGCGTTCGGCCTCCGCGGTCTGGCGCGCCAACAGGAGCTCGTCGTAGGCGATGCCGAGGTGGCGGGTGAACCCTGCTTGCTGCTCCTTGCTCGTGTATTGGTTGTAGCGGTAGCCGCGTTCGATCCAGGCTTTGTGGTAGTGGAGGACGGCGAGCAGGGTGTGGCGCACGGCCGCTGGGCGTAGGTCGGTGGCTTCTGTCAGGGCGTCGATGATTGGTTGGTATTCACCTGGGGAAGCGTTGTCCGGGTGGACGGCTGGGCCTGGGCGGGGGTCGGGAAAGGGAATGAAGTTGGCCAGTTGTCCCCACTGCCTGGGCGTCAGTTTGGCGCGGGCCTTGATCGCGCTGGCTAGTTCACGCATGAACGGGGCGGCCGCATAGAAGGAACGACGTGAGACTGCATGCCGATTCCACAGCACCTCTTCTCGGCGCCAAGCCAGCCGAGTCAGGGTCGGCGCTTGCCCGTCGAGCTGAACCTCTTCGGCGACTTCGCTCCGGATGATCGTCGGCGAGGTCGGGAAGGCGCCGCTCATGTCCAGCGCTTTGCACTGCCGCATCACCGCCGTCAGCAGGATGAACATCTCAGGCGAACGCCAGTTCCGGCGGTTTTCCGGCCGGGCCGACTTCTCGACCCAGGTGTTGAACAGTTCCTGCGAGCTGACTTCGAGCCAGTTGTTGCCGTCGGCCGCGATCGCCGCTTGCCGCGCCCAGGCGATCTGGTCGTCGGCGTAGGCGCCGTCGGCGATCGTCAAGGCGAGGCCCTCGTAGATCGTCGCGCCGTTGGACTTGGAGTTGTCCGGCTCGGCGGCGAAGGCCGTCAGGACGGAGAGGAACAGGGCAAGCGCGAGGGTGAGCGGTCGCATGGCGGGGTGGGGCGAGCGTCGCTGGGGGCCGCCCGCCCCGCAACCCATTTGTAGTTGTATCTACAAGACCACGCGGGACCGAGCCCGTCCCGAACCCGTCACTTCAGCTTCGTGATGGTCACGGGGCCGAGCTTCATCATCGCCGGGCAGGTGCCGTGGGCCAGGATCCCCAACCGCACGAGGCCGTCGGCCATGGCGGGCGCGCCGGCCTTCTGCGAATCGTAGAGCAGGACGCCGTCCAGGTACCATTTGACATAGCCGTCGCGCACCTCGACGCGCGCCAGGCCTTCCGTCGCCTTGCCGTCGGCCTTGGGGTGGTTTTTCGGAAGGGAGAAGAAGGTGGGCTCGGACCAAGGGAATTTCTTGCCGGGCGCGAAGAAGGCGCCGCCAGGTTGCTTCAACGTGCGGATGCCGGAGAAGAGCACGCGCGGGTTGTCCTCGGGGTCCTCGAGCCAGAGGCCGAGCAGGGCGAAGGGGCTCTTACCCACCGGGCCTTCAGGGAACATCTCGTGCGAATGCTCGAAGGTGAATTCGAGCGCGTAGGGCTGCGGGAGCGGCGCGCGGAGCTCGACGAAGTTGAAGCCTTTGTAGGGCGTCGGCTTGTGGCGGCTTTGCTGGAAACTGCCGAGGTGCAGCTTGTTGCCATCCTCGTAGACGCGGTAAAAGTTGTTCTTCTGCCGCCAGACGGGGCTGGACCACGGCAAGCGGAGCACGCCCTTCGCATGGTACTCGCGCGTGGCCTCGGCCGTTTGGCGGAGGATGTCGAGGCGGTCCTTCGAGGGGTCGGAGAGCGCCGGGCTGGCCGCGGCGGCGGCCTTGAGGGTAGCGAGCACGGAATCGATTTTGCCCGGTTGGGACCACGCCTCGATGAAGGAGGCTTCGAATTGGGGCTTTTCCTCGGAGGCGGCGGGCCAGCCCCACCATTCGTTCGCCAGGCTTGGTCGTTCCATCAACAACAGCTGACCAGCGCAGTCCCGGTGCGGGTAGTCGCCTTGGGTCTCGACTATGTCGCGGCAGTAAAGGTGCCGGTTCGTGAGCAGGATCTGGGCGGTGTCGATCTTGCCGTCGGGGCCATCGGGGACCGTGTTCAACTGGCGCACGGCCGCGAGCTCCTCCTTGCTGTTGTGCGCATAGATCGCGAAGAGGGTGTAGAGGATCGCCTTGGGGTCGATGAAGAGGCCGCGGATGGCGGGTTTGCCCTTGCGGCCGACGCCGGCCTTTTGGATGGCCGCCACGGTCGCGACTAGGCCGGCGTATTCCTTGTCAATGGCCGCATGCAGGCGGCGGCGCAGGTCTTCGCGGGATTCGCCGCTGTCTCTCCGGATGCCGAGGCTCTCTAGCCTGTGCAGCATGCCATGCAAGAAGACCGCCGTATCGGGCTTTTCCTTGGCGTAGGCCGACGCGAGGAAGCGGTCGTCGATGGCCAGGTTGGGGCCGGTGTAGGTGTAGCGGAACATCAGATCGAGGATCTCGGTGCGTTCCACGTCGGAACGGGAGAGCGCGAGGCATTCTTCGCCGAACTTGCTGCGGACGCTGGAGCCTGGGTTTTTGCTGACGGCGTTGGGGTCGGCGAGGACCTGGCTCCCGAGGTCGTAGGTAGCGAGGATGAACGGACTCAGGTTGCAGTGTTCGGCGGCGGCGGTCTTGCGCGCGAGCTTGAGCTCCTTTTCCGTCAGGCCCATGTACCGGAGGTAGTTGTCGCGCTCGACTTCGGAGAGTTCGTCGGCGAAGCCGTTGGATTTCTCGTTCCAGGCCAAGTGGCGGTAAATGATGCCGAGCAGGATGTGGCGCGAGGCGGCCGGCTTGAAGTCCTCGGCCTGCTTGAGCGCGGCCACGAGCGGGTCGTATTCCTTGGCCGTCACGAGGCGCATGTGGACGATGCCGCGCTTGTCGGCCATCGGCAGCATCAGCGTGAGCTGATTCCATTGCCGCGGCGTCAGTTGCGCGCGGTCCTTGACGGCTTGGGTGAGCTCCTTGAGGAAGGTGATCTTGGCGTTGTTGGTCGGGCTGAGGATGACCTGGAGGTTCATGTCCCAGAGGCACCATTGCCACATGATCTTCGTCAGCGCCGGCGCGTTCGCCGGGAGCTTGACGTTGGCGACCGCGAACTTGCGCACCATGACGGTCGGGACGCTTAGCTCCCCGGTCATGTTGTAGGCCGTGGAGCGTTCGCAGAGGAGCGAGAAGAGGATGAGGGCCTCGGGTTTCCGCCACTCGGCCTTATCGGGGGCCCGCTCGGAGCTTTTGATCCACTCCAAATGGAGGCGGACGGCGTCGACCTCGAGCCAGGTCTCGCCATCGAGCGCGCGGGCGGAACGTTGCGCCCAGACTTTGAGCTCAGGGGAGCCCGGCCCGGCCTCGATGATCTGCGCGAGGCCCTCGTAGAGCGAGGCCCCGTGCGCCTTGGAGTTGTCGGGCTCCGCGGCGAAGGCCGTCAGGACGGAGAGGAAGAGGGCAAGCGCGAGGGTGAGCGGTCGCATGACGGGGAGGAGGTTCTTCCCGCCCACCGTCCGCCCGCAACCCTATTTACTTGTTCAATAACTGCTTGGTCACCTCGGCCATGTCGATTTCGGGCTTGGCCGTCCAGCGCTGCTTATAGCCGGCGGGGGCTTCGACCTTGGTCCGGAAGATCACGGTGTTGTCGAGGTCGAGGTCCGCCGACCAGATGAACTTGGCGCCGGCGAAGGCTTCCTTGGCCTTGGTGAAGGATTCCTTGGGGTTCACGCGTTCTTCGGTGAACTCGGTCGCCTTGGGCCAGGCCGAATCGTCGAAGTCGACGGCATACCAGTTGGCGGGGATAGGGTCGTGTTGGACCTTGGGATTGGCGATATCGCGGTTCAGCGGGCCTTTGAAGAAGCTCTTGGCCTTCCACTGGGCGTTGGTGACGGTGCCGTCGGAGAACTTGATGATCAGGCCGGCGTCGCCGATGTGGTTGCCGTATTCTAGGCCGGTCTTGGGGTCGGCGTTGTCCATGGCCATGACGGCGATGGTCATCGGGTACTCGGGCATGATGTCCACCGAGACGACGTTGTGCGGCATGTATTCGATCGGGTCGACGACGCGGAGCTTGCCGTTGATGAAGAGGATGAACCAGTTGTCGGCGTAGACGTTGAGCTTCAGCGCATCGCTCGGGGAGGGCTTGATCAAGCCGGGAGGGTCGCCGGGGCCGCCTTTGCCGCCCTTACCGCCTTTACCGCCTTTCGGACGGTCGCCCTTGGGTCGGTCTTCGCCTTTGGGTCGGTCACCTTCAGGAGGGGCGGGTTGGGCCTGTTCGCCGAGCGCGCCGTCTTCGCCCTTGGCGCCGTCCGGTTCGGCCGGCGGACGCTTGCCGCCCTTGCCCCCTTTACCGCCTTTGCCTTCGCCCTTTGGGCGATCACCGCCGCCAGGACCGCCCTGGCCGCCGCCGGGGCCGCGTTCGTTGGGCTTGTAGGTTTCGACCACGGGCGTGCCATCGGGTCGGCTATAGGTGAAGGTCCACGTGCCGTCCTCGTTGGCGACGTACTTCACGCTGAGGGCCTTGCCGTTCAGGGTGTAGCGGAGCTCGTAGTTCTTGCCGTCAGGCGAGGCGGTGAAGTCCTTGATGAGCGCGCCGCGGAGCGGCGACTGCGAGTAGGCGGCGCCTTCCTTGCGCACGTGGCTGGCGGACGGCTGCGGGTCAACTTGGCCGCCGACTTCGGTGACTTCGCCGTGGAAGCCGCCGTTGATGTACGGGTAGACCTTCTGCGCGTGGTAGTGGTAGCCAAGGGCCTTGGTTTCGTGGCCGCCGAACTCGTCGAGCTTGCCCGGCGTGGCACCGTCGGGCTCGTTGTAGCCGTAGATGGCGTAGCCATCCAGCGCGACCGCGATGGGCTTGCCCTTGCCGAGCGTCTTCTCGAGGAACACTGGCGCGTCGTGGTAGTGGTAGTCGTCGCCCTTGCCGCAGTGGCCGCCGAAGTCATCGAGCTCGCCGAACTTCTTGGCGTCGTCGCCGCGGTTGTTGAGCGCGTTGAAGATCGGGATGCCGTTGGCCGCGAGCGCGATGGCGCCGCGCATGAAGTGCGTCTTGGCGGACATCGGTTCCTTGGCCGGCACGGGGTGGAGCGGAATCTGCCAAGCCTTGTCGCCCGCGTAGGTCTGCGGGATCGGCACCTGCTGCTGCCAGGACTTGATGCCGGTCATGAGCGGGTGGTCGGGCAAGCCCTTGGCTTCGACGTA
>RFQN01000065.1 GCA_009924965.1 Verrucomicrobiota bacterium | reverse complement strand
CTCGCTCGCAAACCAAAAGATCGTCGTCCTCGGCGACTCCATCACGCAAGGCGGCGGCTATGTGTCGTTCATGGACTACTACCTGCAGCGGTTCCGCCCGCAGGCACGCTTCGAAATCTATCCGCTCGGCCTGTCCAGCGAAACGGTCTCGGGCCTCAGCGAACCCGGCCACGCCGGCGGCAAGTTCGCGCGGCCCTGCCTATCCGAGCGCCTGCCGCGCGTGCTCGAAAAGATGAAGCCCGACGTGGTCTTCGCCTGCTACGGGATGAACGACGGGATCTACCTGCCGCTCGAGGAAAAGCGCTTCCAAGCCTTCAAGGACGGGATCAACCACTTGCTCGACTCGTGCCAGAAAGCCGGCGTGAAGCGCATCATCCTGGTGACTCCGCCGATCTACGATGCGGCCACGAAGGCGGGGGAATTCAATTACGACACGGTGCTGACCGCCTACGCGGCTTGGGAAAAGACGCTCGCCCGTCCGGGTCTGGAAGTCGTCGACCTGCACACGGCGATGCGCGCGGCGCGCGACCAGCGGACGGAGGTCTTCTCCAAGGACCATGTCCACCCTGGCGACGAAGGTCACCTGCTGATGGCGCGCACCATCCTTACCGGCATCGGCCTCGAAACCCCCGAAGAACCGCTCGCGAAGCTCAAGGCCGACCCGCTCTTCCAGCAGGTCGACGCGCTGCGCAAGTTCCGCGCAGGGCGCTGGATGGCCTTCACCGGCTACACCCGCGAAAAAGTCGTCGCGCCTACGCCCCTCGGCGACGCCGAAGCGCAAGCGGCCAAGCTCCAAGCCAAGATCGACGAGCTGCGCCGGAAGTGACCGGACCGACCGATGCGTAAGTCCGTCCTGCCCCTGCTCGGTCTACTCGCCTGCCACGCAGGGACCGCGCAGGAACTGACGCGGCTCTCCTACAACCACCCAGGCCTCACCGTCGACCTCGGCGTGGGCTTGTGGGCTTGGCCGCTGCCGATGGACTTCGACGGCGATGGGCACCTCGACCTGGTGGTGAACTGTCCGGACAAGCCCTTCAACGGGACGTACTTCTTCCAAGCGACCGCCGATAGCGCGAAGTCGCCGCTGCCCGTCTTCAAAGCTGGGGTCCGTATCAGCCGTGGCTTGCAGAACGTCACGGTGAGTTACGTGGATGGACAACCACAGGTACTCTCGCCTGGAACGAGCTACCCGGATTTCCTGAAGTCAGGCCTGACCCAAGGCCGTCCGCTGCCGCTGCCTGCCAACGTACACCCGAACAAGGTGCGCGCCAACCTGTGGAAGGTGGTCGATTTCGACGGCGATGGCCGCAACGACCTCGCGATCGGCGTCGGCGACTGGACCGATTACGGCTGGGACAATGCCTACGACGCGCAAGGCCACTGGACCCGCGGGCCTTTGCGCGGTTTCGTCTACATCGCGCGCAACGAAGGCACGAACGAGCACCCGGTCTATGCGCAGCCGTTTAAGCTGAACGCCGGCGAGCGACCGCTCGAGACCTTCGGCTGGCCGTCGCCGAACTTCGCGGACTTCGATGGCGACGGCGACCTCGACGTGCTCTGCGGCGAGTTCCTCGATGGCTTCACCTACTACGAAAACATCGGGACGCGGACCCAGCCACGCTACGCGCCAGGCCGACGCCTGACGGTTCCGCCCGGTACCGACGCGCAGGCCCGGCCCTCCGCCTGGAAGGCGACCCGCGAGGCGGCCACCCTCCCCGGCTCGCCGCGGCCCCTGACGATGGACCTCCAGATGATCACGCCCGTGGCGCTCGACTGGAACCAGGACGGCCACGTCGACCTCATCGTCGGCGACGAAGACGGCCGCGTGGCGTTCTTGGAGAACACCGGGAAGTTCACCGCCGACCATACGCCGCTCTTCCTACCGCCACGTTATTTCCAACAAGAAGCGGCCGACCTCAAGTTCGGCGCCCTAGCCACGCCCTACGGCTTCGACTGGGATGGCGACGGCGACATCGACCTGCTGTCCGGGAATACGGCCGGCTATATCGGGTGGTTCGAGAACCTCAGCGGGCCCGGCGTGGCCAAACCCAAGTTCGCCGCGCCCAAGCTACTCACGGTCGACGGTCAGCCATTGCGCATCATGGCCGGCGAAAACGGCAGCATCCAAGGCCCGGCTGAAGCCAAATGGGGCTACACGACCTTCACGGTCGCGGATTGGGACGGCGACGGCCGCCCCGACTTGGTGGTGAACTCCATCCTCGGCGAGGTCGTCTGGTACCGCAACGTCGGCACGCGGCAGGCCCCGCAACTCGCCCCAGCGCAACCCATCGAGGTCGAGTGGAACGGCGCGCAGCCAGCGCTCGCCTGGGGTTGGCGCAAGCCCGCCGGCAAGGCCTTGCTGACGCAATGGCGCACGACGCCGGTGGCGCTCGATTGGAACCATGATGGGCTCGTCGACCTCGTGATGCTCGACCACGAGGGCTACCTGTGCCTCTTCGAGCGCGCGCGCCGCGAGGGTCGACTCGTGCTGCTCCCGCCACAGCGCGTCTTCTGCGATGAAGCCGGCCAACCGCTCCGCCTCAATGCCCGTACCGCCGGCCAAAGCGGCCGCCGCAAGCTCTGCGTGGTCGATTGGGATGGCGACGGCAAACTCGACCTGCTGGTCAACTCCTCGAGCGCGGACTTCTACCGCCAAGTCAAAGCCGCCGACGGCAAATGGTGCTTCCGCAACGAGGGACCACTGGTGAAGCAAAACATCGAAGGCCATGACGTCAGCCCAGCGGTGGTCGATTTCCGCGGGGATGGCATCCCCGATTTCGTCGGCGGCGCGGAAGACGGTCATTTCTACTTCCTCAGCAACCCGCGACATCGCTAAGCCGGCGGCTATGGTCGGCCATCACTTTTCCTAAAGTCTGCCCTTCAGGGAAATGCAGGGTGGCTATGGCTATGCTCGCA
This sequence comes from Verrucomicrobiota bacterium, assembly GCA_009924965.1. GTDB lineage: Bacteria > Verrucomicrobiota > Verrucomicrobiia > Opitutales > UBA953 > UBA953. The sequence continues at coordinate 4,888 of RFQN01000065.1, read as the reverse complement.
CCTAGGATGCACGGCATGGAGAAACCTTCGTCCGGCGGCATCGATCCGGTCTGCGGCATGCAGGTCCGGGCGGACTCCCCGCATCGGTGGACGTTTGAGGGCAAACTTTACCTCTTCTGCAACGCGCAGTGCCTGCGTTCTTTCCGCGCGAACCCCGAGAAGTACCTGGCGCCGCCGGCAGCTTGCGCTACCACGGCCGAGGGCGCGACGTGCTGCGGCCCGGAACCCGCGGATGAGGGCGTCCAATACAGTTGCCCGATGCATCCGGAGGTGAGGCAGCATCACCCAGGCTCCTGCCCTCAGTGCGGCATGGCCCTCGAACCGGTGCTCCCGGACGAGTCGCGCGAAAACCCCGAGCTGACGGATTTCCGCCGGCGTTTTTGGTTCACACTACCCTTCACCCTGCTGCTCGCGGCGTTGGAGATGTCAGGCCACGCGCTGCACTTCATCCCGGCGCTGTGGCTCCCGTGGCTGGAACTCCTACTCGCGGCCCCGGTGGTGTTCTGGGGCGGGCATACGCTGTTCACGCGGTGCGTGGCCTCGCTTGCGAGCCGCCAGTTCAACATGTGGACGCTCATCGGCCTCGGGGCGGGAGCGGCTTTCGTCTACAGCCTAGCGGCCACGTTCTTCCCGGCTGCCTTCCCTCCCGCGTTCTACGCGATGGGGCGAATCTCCGTCTACTACGAGGCCGCCGCTGAAATCATCAGCCTCACCTTGCTCGGGCAGATCCTCGAGCTACGCGCCCGCGCCAGCACGACCGGCGCCATCGCCGCCCTGCTCGGCTTGGCTCCGAAGACAGCCTGCCGCCTCCAGCCCGACGCCACCGAAGAGACCATCCCCTTGACGCAGATCCGCGTAGGCGACCGCCTGCGGGTCCGTCCGGGCGAAAAGGTCCCGGTCGATGGAGTGGTCCTGTCCGGCGAAAGCGCGGTGGACGAGTCGATGCTCACCGGCGAACCGTTGCCCGTCATGAAGACGGCGGGCGACCCAGTCGTCGGTGCCACGCTCAACACTCAAGGGAGCCTCATCATTCGCGCGGACAAGGTCGGCGCGGATACGTTGCTCGCGCAGATCGTCCAGCAAGTCGTGGAGGCCCGCCGCTCCAAGGCCCCGCTGCAACGTCTAGCCGACGTCGTCGCCGGCTATTTCGTGGTCGGAGTGGTCGCTATCGGATTAGCGACGTTCTTCGCATGGGGCTTTTTCGGCGCTGAACGCGGTTGGGTGCTCGGCCTGATCAACGGGGTGTCGGTCCTTATCATCGCCTGCCCCTGCGTGCTCGGCCTCGCCACGCCGATGTCCGTGCTGATCGCCACCGGCCGCGGGGCCAAGCACGGCATCCTCTTCCGTGACGCGGCGGCGATCGAAAGCCTCGCGCAAGTCGACACGCTGGTCATCGACAAGACGGGGACATTGACCGAGGGCAAACCGCAGCTCACCGCGATCCTGCCTAGCGCCGGTCGTGACAGCTCCGAGCTGCTGCGGCTGGCGGCCCTTGGTAACGCGGCTTTGCTGTCCGCCCATGGCCTCGCACTCGGTGACCTTTCCGTTCAGGCCGAAGGGCATCGGCGTGCCGGTGCGAGCGTGCTCTTCCTCGCGATCGATGGCCAGCCCGCCGGTGCGCTCGTCGTGGCCGACCCGCTGAAACCGACGACCCAAGAGGCCCTGCAAGCCCTTCGCCACGCCGGCGTGCGCATCCTCATGGCCACCGGAGACGCGACGACCACCGCCCAAGCGGTCGGAGCGGAACTCGGCTTGACCGAGATCCATGGCGACGCGACGCCCGCCGATAAACAAAGTTTGGTCGAACGGTTGCGCGCCGAAGGACGGGTCGTGGCCATGGCCGGAGACGGCATCAACGATGCCCCTGCCCTGGCGCAAGCCCACGTCGGCATCGCCATGGGCGATGGCACCGACGTCGCCATCCGCAGCGCCCAGATCACCTTGGTCAAAGGCGACCTCCGCGGTTTGGCCCAAGCCCACACGCTCGCACGCGAGACGGTGGCGAACATGCGGCAGAACCTGGCCTTCGCCCTCGGCTACAACGCCCTCGGCATCCCGCTGGCCGCCGGGGTCCTCGCGCCCTTTACCGGCTGGACGCTCTCCCCGATGATCGCCGCCGCCGCCATGAGCCTGAGCTGCGTCTCGCTCATCGCCAACGCGCTGCGGCTGAAGGCGAAGGGCTGAGGATAGAGTACGGAGTACGGATTACGGAGTACGGATGACGGAGGCAAAAGGGCTCCGCTTGCTTGCATCCGGGGAACCAAGGCCCACCTTGCAGGTCTTCTTCCTCTCCATGCCTACCACCGCCCGCGCCTTCGGCACCTCCGCCGCCGTCAACCCCCTCGCCCCGATGAGCATCCCGCGCCGGGAGCCGGGTCCGACCGACGTCGAGATGGAGATCCTCTTCTGCGGCGTCTGCCACTCCGACGTGCACACGGCGCGCAGCGAATGGCCGGGCACCCAATACGCCTGCGTCCCTGGCCACGAGATCGTCGGACGCGTCACCCGCGTCGGCGCGAAGGTCACCAAGGTCAAGGTCGGCGACATTGGCGCCACGGGCTGCATGGTCGACTCCTGCCGTACTTGCTCGAGCTGCCGCCAAGGCCTCGAGCAGTTCTGCACTTCGGGCGCGACGTTCACCTACAACAGCCCGGACAAACACCTCGGCGGCCATACGTTCGGCGGCTACTCCTCGGCCATCGTCGTCGACGAGGCCTTCACCTTGCGCGTCCCCAAGGGCCTCGACCTCGCCGCCACCGCCCCGCTGCTCTGCGCAGGGATCACGACCTACTCGCCGCTACGCCACTGGAAGGTCGGCCCCGGCCAGAAAGTCGGGGTCGTCGGCCTCGGCGGGCTCGGCCACATGGGCGTGAAGTTCGCCCGCGCCTTCGGCGCGCACGTCGTGCTCTTCACGACTTCCCCCTCCAAGGTGGCCGATGGCCTCCGCCTCGGCGCCCATGAGGTCGTGGTCTCCACCGACGCGGCCGCGATGGCCAAGCACGCCGGCTCCTTCCACTTCATCCTCGACTGCGTCTCGGCCCAGCACGACCTCAACGCCTACCTCGCGCTGCTCAAGCTCGACGGGACGCTCACGCTGGTCGGCGTCCCCGAGCAACCGCTGGCGGTCCACGCCTTCAGCGTGATCATGCCGCGCCGCAACTTCAGCGGTTCCTGCATCGGCGGCATCGCCGAGACCCAGGAGATGCTCGAGTTCTGCGCCCAACACGGCATCGTGTCGGACATCGAGCTGATCCCGATCCAACAGATCAACGAAGCCTGGACGCGCATGATCAAGCAGGACGTCCGCTACCGCTTCGTCATCGACATGGCCTCCCTCAAGGCCTGACCTCGGCGATGCCGCGCGTCCTTCGCTTCTTCGGCCTCTGGCTGGCGACGCTCGCTGGGCTGTCCGCCGCAGAGACGGCGACGCCCCATCCGCCGGTCTGGGCCTTCTACTACGCTTGGTATGACACGCCCACGGGCCCCAACGGCCGCTGGAGCTTCTGGGCGGACAAGCAGGTCGCCGGACAACCGACGCGGTGGCGCATCCCCGCCCAACCGCTGGTCGGCGCCTACGACAGCACCGACGCCGCGACCGTGGCCTGGCACCTGCAGCTCGCCGACGCCGCCGGGCTCGACGCGTTCCTCGTCTCGTGGTGGGGCGTCGCCAACGTCAGCGGCCAAGCCTTCGAAAAGGTCATCCTCCCAGCCGCGGCTAAGACGAACGTGAAAGTCGCGCTGAACTGCGAGCTGGCCCAATTCCACACCGAGGTGCCTCGCTTGGCGGAACAGCTGAGCGCCGTCCTCCTCCGCACGAAGGACCAACCCGGCTACCTCCGCAGGGACGGCAAACCGGTCGTGTACCTCTATCAGGTGCCGTTCGCGCCAAAGCTGACACCCGCGACGTTCACCGAGCTCCGCACGGCCGTCGAAAAACAGGTCGGCCCCCTCTGGTGGGCGATGGATAAGATCGCCTTCCAGAAAGGGACCTACGTCCTGCCCTCCGCCTGGCAACAGACCGCAGGCATCGACGCGTTCGGCTTCTACGGGACGTTCAGCGTGAAGCGCATCTCGACCGAAGCGGAGCTGACGCCGTTCTTCAAGCACTACGCCCAAGGGGTGCGCCAAACGAAGGCCCAGCTGCTGCTGCCGATGCACCCTGCCCTCGACAACAGCCGAATCCAGCCCGACAGCGCGTATGTAATCCCCGGGCAGGCCGGCGCCACGCTCCAAGGGTACCACCAGGCCGCCTTAGCGGCGGGAGCCGACGTCCTGCTGCTGACCAGCTTCAACGAGTGGATGGAGGGCACCATGGTCGAACCGTCGGCCGATTGGCCCGACCCCTACCAATACCTGCGCATCATCGCCGGCTGGAAGGGGCGTTCATTCGTGCCTCCGGCTAAACCAGCGAAGTAAGGACGCGTTAGGCCCCAGTCCGGCTTCTTCGCACTCGCCTGCGTTCAGGAGGCGGTTTCAACTGTCGGCATGCAACCCCGGGCCCACCCCAGCGCCGCTCGTACTTGCCTCCGCCTCTTGGGCTGGGCCGTCTGGTGCGCTGGCGCCGTCTTGCTCGCCGACAGTCGCCTGCCTGGCATCCAGTCCGCGCAACTGGATTCCACCCTCAAAGGCCGACTCCTCGTAGAAGAGTTCAACTGCATCGCCTGCCACGCCGCCCCCACCGGTGCCGACCTGAAGGCCAAGCAGGCACCGCACTTGGCCGAAGTCGGCCAACGGATCAACCCGACCTACTTGGAGCAGTTCATCCGTGCGCCCCACGCGACCAAACCAGGCACGTCGATGCCCGACCTGCTCGCCGCGCTACCTGAGGCCGAACGCGACCTCACCGCCAAGCAGCTGACGCATTTCCTGCTGTCGCTGAAGGCTTCAT
>RFQN01000064.1 GCA_009924965.1 Verrucomicrobiota bacterium | reverse complement strand
GCCCGATGGATCCCGCAGCCCCCGCATCGAGGCCCTGAGCAAGGCCTTGATGGAGTCCGGCTTCAAGGCTCCGGTCAGCAAGGACATCCGCAGCGAGATTTGGGTGAAGCTGTGGGGCAACCTGAGCTTCAACCCCATCAGCGCGCTCACCCATGCCACCCTGGAAGCGATCTGCAATTTCGCGGCCTCGCGCGAATTGGCGGCCAACATGATGCGCGAGGCACAGGCCATCGGCGAGAAGCTCGGTGTTCAGTTCAAGGTGAGCCTGGAACAGCGCATCGCCGGCGCGCAGGCCGTGGGCGCGCACAAGACCTCGATGCTCCAGGATGTGGAGCACGGGCGCGCCTTGGAGCTCGATGCCTTGGTGGGAAGCGTGGTGGAACTCGGCCGCATCACGGGAGTGGCCACGCCCACCATCAGCGCCATCCATGCGGCGGTGAGTCTGCTGAACCACACCCTGCAGTCGCAGGCGGCCTGTCTGCGCACGGCGCCTCGCCCCTGACACTCGGGGGGCCAGCCGGGGCGCCCGATAAGATCGGGGGTTTGCACCCGAGCCCCGATCCGATGACCGCCTTCGCGCCCCGCCTGCTTGCGGCTGACGAGCCGAAGGGCCGCAAACTCGGCTTGGCGCTCTGCGGTTTGGGCAACTACGCCAACGGTGAGCTTGCTCCGGCTTTGCTCGAGACCGCGAACGTTCGTCTGGTCGGCGCCATCACCGGCACGCGCGCCAAGGGTGAGAAACTGTCGAAGTCGCATGGTTTCCCAGTCGAAAACATCTACGGCTACGGCGATTGGGACAAGGTCGCCGCGAACAAGGACATCGACGTCGTCTACGTGGTGACGCCGCCCGGCATCCACGCCCAGAACGTCATCGATGCCTTCGGCGCGGGTAAGCACGTCATCTGCGAGAAGCCTATGGCGACGTCGGTCGCCGAGTGCGAAGCGATGATCGCCGCGGGCAAGAAGGCCGGCAAGCACCTGGCCATCGGCTACCGCCTCCACTACGATCCCTACCACCAGGAACTCGTCCGCCTCGCGAAGAGCAAGGAGTTCGGACCCTTCCGCAAGATCACCAGCGCTAATGGCTTCACGCTCCGCAAGCACGCTTGGCGCATCGAGAAGAAGCTCGCCGGTGGCGGCGCGTTGATGGACATGGGCGTGTACTCGATCCAAGCCGCTTGCATGGCCGCCGATGCCAACCCGGTCGCGGTGACGGCCAAGGAGCTGCCGAAGACGCAGCCTGACTTCTTCAAGGAAGTCGAGCAGGCCATGGAGTTTCGTCTCGAGTTCGCCGATGGCGCCACCGCCGACATTTGGACGGGCTACGACGCCAACCGCGCCGAGTTCTACGCCGAAGCCCCGAAGGGCTGGTTCAAGGGCGAACGCCCGGTCTTCAGCTACCGTGGCCTGAACATCTCCACATCCGCCAAGGGTAAACTCGACTTCGGTGTCTTCCGCCAGCAGCAGCGGCACATGGACGCCGTCTGCGCGGCCATGCGGGACGGCGGGACCTACACCTGCACGGGCGAAGTCGGCCGCCGCGACATCGTCATCGTCGAAGGCATCTACGAGTCGATCAAGACCGGCAAGCGCATCGAGCTGAAGTACTGACGCGTTATGGCTGGGTAGGGGCAGAACCACGTGCTGCCCTAGCCTTGGTCATCCCCACTCAGTACTCTGTCATCCGTACTCTGCACTCTTCCTTCAGATCTTCCCCGCGATCTCGATCAGCTGGGCGGACGCGCTGGTCATCGCCGTCTCGCGGGCCTTTTCGCCTTCATTGACGCCTTCCGCGTGCACAAAGGTGACGTCGGTGATGCCGATGAAGCCGAGGATGGTGCGCAGGTAAGGCTCTTGGAAGTCGTAGGCCGTACCGGCGATGAAGCCGCCGCGAGAGGTCACGATAATCGCTTTCTTGCCTTTCAGGAGGGGTTCGACGCCCGCCTCGGTGATCTTGAAGGTCATGTCCGTCCGTACGACCTGGTCGATCCAGGCCTTGAGCGAGGCGCTGACCGTGAAGTTGTGCATCGGGGCGCCGATGACGAGCACGTCGGCCGCGATGAGCTCGGTCGTGAGTTCGTCGGAGTGGTGCAGGACGCCTTTCATGGCCGGGTCGTCATGGTCGGCGGGGGCGAAGGCCGCGCCCACCCAGGCATCCGAGATGAATGCGGGCGGGTGGTGGCCGATGTCGTGGTGCGTGACCTTGAGGCCAGGGTGCTTGGCCCGCAGCGCATTCACAAAGGCAGCGGTCAGTTTGCGGGTCACCGAGCGGACCGTGCGAGGTGAAGCGTCGATGTGCAGGACTTTCATGTCACCAAGGTGCACGGAACCGGCTGGGAGTCAATGGACGGGGATTCCCTAGGCACAGCGGACGCGGGGAGAAGGGGGTGCCTATGGCCTTTCCCCTTGTCCCCGTGTCCCTTGGCTAGCTTGCCGCCTCTAGGCCTTACACTTCCCAGTCTTCGGCCTTGGAGCGCAGGACCTTGTCGAGGGCGTCCAGCACGAGGTCTACGGCCTGGTCGGTCGTGAGCTTGTCGGTGCGGATGTGGACCTCGGGGGATTCGGGCGCTTCGTAAGGGGAGGAGATGCCGGTGAACTCAGCGATCTCGCCACGGCGGGCCTTGGCGTAGAGGCCCTTGACGTCGCGCTGTTCGCAGACGTCGAGCGGGGCGTCGACGAAGACCTCGATGAAGGCATGGTTGCTGAGCGCGGCGCGGGCTTTGGCGCGGTCGGCGGCCAAGGGTGCGATGAGCGTCACCAGCGAGATGTGGCCGGCGTTGGCGAAGAGGCCGGCGACCGCGGAGGCGCGGCGGACGCTTTCGGCGCGGTCCGCGGCGGAGAAACCGAGGTCGCGGTTGAGGGCGGTGCGGAGGTCGTCGCCGTCGACGCGGAAGACCTGGCGGCCGGCGTCGAAGAGACGGCGCTCGACGAGTTCGGCGATGGTCGACTTGCCCGAGCCGGAGAGGCCCGTGAACCAGAGGACCGCCGGGGCGTGGCCGGAGCGGGCGCTGCGTTCGGCTGCGGTGACCTTGCCTTCGCGGACGTCCTGTTCCTTGCGGGCGTCGAGGATGATGCCGCCGCCATGGATACGGCCGGCTTCCTCGAGCGCGAAGCGGCCCGTGATGGCGCACTCATGGTGCAGGTCGAAGGCGACCGGACGCGTCGTGCGGACGATGACTTCGCAGATGGAGTCGCGCGGGACGCTGTTGGCCTGGATGGATTCGAGCGTGGAGGCGTCGGTGATCTTCTCGATCTTGGCGATGACGGCTTCGACGTTCTGCGTCAGGAGGCGCAGCTTGTAGGTCTTGTTCGGGACAAGCGGCTCCTTGCCCAGCCAGAAGATGCGGGCGCGGAATTCGCGGCCGACGCGCGGTTGGTTGGACGGGTGGGCGGCGACTTGGCCGCGTTCCACGAAGATCTGCTCGGAGAGCGTCACGCTGGCGGAGCCGCCGGTGCCGACGACCTCGCGGGACGGGCCCGGCCAGTCTTCGAAGGTGCGGACGGTGCTGCGGCGGCCACCAGGCTGGAAGATGAGCTCGTCGCCCGGGCGGATGGCGCCCGCTTCGACGCGGCCCGCGACGATGCGGCGGTGGTCGAAACGGTAGATGTCGGAGACCGGGAGGCGGAGGGGCAGGCCGGTGAGGTCGTCCTCATGGCGGAACGCGTCGAGGGCTTCGGTGACCGTCGGGCCCGTCCACCAAGGCATCTTGGCGGAGCGCTGGACGATGTTCTCGCCGTGCTTGGCGGCGATGGGGATGAAGTGGACCGCGGTGAGGCCGAGGCTCTTGAGGAAGGCCGCGTACTCGGTGCGGATCTTCTCGTAGGTCGCCTGCGAGTGCTCGACGAGGTCCATCTTGTTCACGAGGACGACGAGCTGCTTCACGCCCAGAAGGGAGAGCAGGAACGCGTGGCGGCGAGACTGGTCCATGACGCCTTCCTTGGCGTCGATGAGGAGGAGGGCGGCGGAAGCCGAGGCGGCGCCGGTCACCATGTTCTTCAGGAACTCCTTATGTCCCGGGGCGTCGATGATCGCGTAGGCGCGCTGCTGGGTGCGGAAGAAGATGCGCGTGGTGTCGATCGTGATGTTCTGCTCCTGCTCCTCGATGAGGGCGTCGAGCAAGAAGGCGTATTCGAACTCCATGCCTTCGGCGGCGCAGTTCTTGCGGACCTGCTCGATCTTGCCGTTGGGGAGGGAGTCGGTGTCGTTCAGGAGGCGACCGACGAAGGTGGACTTGCCGTGGTCGACGTGGCCGACGACGACGACGTGCATCTTGCGTTGGTCTTCCGCGGCGGCCTTGTTGGCGGCTTGGGCGGCGGCGGGATTGGAGTGGAAAGCGGTGCTCATGGTGCGAGGTGTGGGTAGTGCGTGGCGGTTCGGAGGAGGGCTTACATGAACCCCTTGGCGCGGAGTTCCTGCATGGAATTGCGGCCGACGTGGTCCTGGGCGCGGCCGGCGCGTTCGCTGATCTTGGTGAGCTTCAGCTCTTCGATGACCTCGTCGATGTTGCTGGCCGGGCTGTCGACCGGGTGCGTGATCGGGTGGCAACCGAGCGAGCGGAAGCGCTTGCCGTTACGGGCAAAGTAGAGGGTCGGGTTCGGGATGTTCTCGCGGCGGATGTATTCCCAGATGTCGAGCTCGGTCCACTCCAGGAGCGGCTGCACGCGAACGTGGCCGCCTTCCGGCGCGCTGCTGGCGAACTGGCCCCAGAATTCCGGCGGCTGGTCCTTGTAGTCCCAGTTGCCTTCAGCGGAGCGCGGCGAGAACCAGCGTTCCTTGGCGCGGGTGGGGTCTTCGTCGCGGCGGATGCCGGTGACGAGGGCGTCCCACTTGAATTCGTCGATGGCGGCCTTGAACGGGACGGTCTTGAGCTCGTGCGTCACGGTGACGGGGTCGTGCGTGGCGTAGCCGATGCCGCGGCGGATGGCGTCCTCATTGACGCGGACGATCAGGTCGATGCCGTGGATGACCTTGGCCTTTTCCCGGAACTCGTACATCTCCGGGAACTCGTAGGTCGTGTCGATGTGCAGGAGCGGGAAGGGGATCTTGCCGCAGAAGGCCTTGCGGGCCAGCCAGATCAGGACGTTGGAGTCCTTGCCCATGGACCAGGGCATGCAGACGGAGCGGAAGTTGGCGAAGGCCTCGCGGAAGACGTGGATCGACGTCTGCTCGAGGCGCGTGAGGTGGTCGTTTTGGGCGTTGCGGGACATGTGGCTAAAAAAGAGTTCGGATGACGGAGTTCAGAGGACGGACTGGATGTTGGAAAAGGTGAGGGGCGGATTTGATGTTCAGAGGACGGGAGCGGTTATCGGTAATCCGTAATCAGTCCTCCATGCTCTAGGTGTTCAGGCCTTCTTCGTGCGCGTATGCAGGCCGCATTCCTTCTTGTCGAAGCCTGGCCAGCGGCCGCCGCGTTCGTCGCCGCCGGAGGTCGGCTGCGTGCAGGGCCAGCAACCGATGGAGCGGTAGCCGCGGTCGTGGAGGACGTTGTGGGGCAGGTCGTGCTGCTTGAGGTAGGCCCAGACCTGGTCGCGGCTCCAGTCGACGAGCGGGTTGAGTTTCCAGACGTCGGAGTTGTCGGGCCGGGCGGCGAGGCTGAGCAGCGGGGTCGACGAGCGTTCGTTGCTCTGGTCGCGGCGCATGCCGGCGATCCAGAGGTCGAGTTCGAAGAGCTTCTTGCCGAGCGAATCGACCTTGCGGATCTCGCAGCACTTCTCGGGGTCGCGCTTCCAGAGCTCGGCGCCATGCGCGGCGGCCTGCTGTTCGAGCGAGAGCGCCGGGAGCACGGACTCCACCTGGATGCCGAGCTTGGCTTCCAGCTGGGCCTTGAAGGCGAGGGTCTCCGGGAAGAGCAGGCCCGTGTCCAAGGTGAAGGCCTTGATGGGCAAGCCGGCGGACTTCGCAAGGTGGAGGATCACCACGCCGGCGGGCTGGAAGCTCGTGCCGATGCCGGCGCGGTCGCCGAAGGTCTCGTAGGCCCAGCGCAGACGGTCGACCGGAGCCAGCTGCGTGAGCTGCTCGTCGAGTTCGGGAATGCGGGCTGGGTCGAGGTTCGGCATCGAGCGTCGGCGTAGGACGGGCTTAGGCCTGCGGAGCGGCGACCGGCCAGACGGCAGCGCCGTCGACCCAATCACCGAACGCCTGACCGGCCTTGCGTTCCTTGGCGTACTGCTGGAAGAGCGCGCCGACGACCACTGGGATCTCGTCCGCGGGGACGGATTCCTTGAAGAGACGGGCGAGGCGGGTGCCTTCGCGGTTGCCGCCGAGCATGAGGTTGTACTTGCCCGGGGCCTTGCCGACGAAGCCGATCTCGGCGTTGTACGGACGGGCGCAACCGTTGGGGCAACCGGTCATGCGGACGACGAGTTCTTCGCCGCCGAAGCCGGCAGCCGCCTGGGCGTCCTCGATCTTGCCTAGGATGGTCGGGAAGACGCGCTCGGATTCCGCGAGCGAGAGGCCGCAGGTCGGGAGGGCCGGGCAGGCCATGCCGCGGCCCTTGACGAGGCCGGGGTTGAAGACGATGGCACAACCATGGTCGCGGAGGAGCTGCTCGATGGCGGCCTTGTCGGCTTCCTTGACGTCCGAGAGGATGAGGTTCTGCGTCGCGGTGAGGCGGAACACCGGGCCGAACTGCTCGGCGATCTTGCGCAGGGCGGTCTTGAGCTGGTAGGTGCCGGCGTCCTTGACGCGGCCGGTCTCGATGAAGAGGCCGAGGAACCAGTTGCCGTCGGTCTGCTTGGTCCAGCCAAAGGCGTCGCCTTGGCCCTTGAAGAGGAACGGCTTGGCGGCCGGCAGCGGTGCGCCGAGTTCCTTGGCGAGCTGTTCGCGGAACCAGGCCACGCCCTTTTCCTGCAGGACGTACTTGATGCGGGCGTGCTTGCGGTCGGTGCGGTCACCCCAATCGCGGTGGATGCGGATGACGGCTTCGCCGACGGCCACGACCTGTGCGCGGGTGAGGAAGCCGATGACGTCGGCCAGGCGCGGGTAGGTCGCCTTGTTGCCGTGGGAAGTGCCGAGGCCGCCGCCAACGAGCAGGTTGTAGCCGACGAGCTGGCCGCCTTCGATCACGGCGACGTAGCCCATGTCGTTGGTGAAGATGTCCACGTCGTTGTTCGGCGGGATGGCGAAGCCGGTCTTGAACTTACGCGGGAGGTAGGTCTTGCCGTAGAGCTTGTCGACGGGCGCGCCGCTGTCGTCGTGGTCGGCGGGCGGCGGGAGGTAGGGGTTGGCTTGGTCGACGGAAGCGCGGGCCTTCGCGATCTTCTCGCCGAGGCCGAGGTCGAGCTGCACGCCGTCCACCCAGATGGAGTGGTAAGCGGTGGTCTTCGGCAGCAGCGCGCGGGTCAGCGTGAACGCGTCGTCCTCGACGGCCTGCGTGATCGCGTCGACCGGCGGGTTGGACGGGGCCGTGACGTTGCGGTTCACGTCGCCGCACGTGGCGAGGGTGGAGGAGAGCGCTTCGTTGATCGCCTTGATCAGGTTGCCGATGCCACGCTGCGCGACGCCGTGGAACTGGAACGTCTGGCGCGAGGTGATGCGCAGCGTGCCGTTGGCGAAGCGACCGGAAAGGTCGTCGTAGACCAGGTACTGCGCGGCCGGGACGATGCCGCCGGTCTGGCGCGTGCGCACCATGACGGAGTATTCCTTGCCCGTCTTGCGCTTATCGCGGTCGTCTTGCTGGTAGATGCCGTGGAACTTGATGAACTGCTCGTCGTCCCCGCTGAAGCGGTCGGCCTCCGGGTTGGCCAAAGTCTCCCGAATCGTGCCCGAAAGGTCGGGCTTTTCGGACTTCATCACTTCGTTCTTGGTCAGAGGCTTTTCGGTGGGCTTTTCCATGGAGGGTGTTTTGTTAAATTAATAC
>RFQN01000063.1 GCA_009924965.1 Verrucomicrobiota bacterium | reverse complement strand
GCATAGGGGGCGGCCAGTGTGGTGCGGTCGATGAAGTGTAAGACCTTGTTGTAGTCGATGTACCAGAAATAGCCGGTCATCTCGCTGAGTTCGTTGAAGACCTGCGCGACGGAAATATAGTTGGCCGCATAGTACTCGATCGTCGGCCCGTCCGGAATGTCCGGGTCCAGCAGGACGCCGTCCGGGTAGAGGTGCTGGATGGTGACGTCGCGAATGATGTCGACCATCTCCTGGTTCTCGTACACCTCGGCCACGATGTGCCGGTCGGCGTACTGGTTGAAGTCCACGCACTTCACCCGGTAGCTGCGGTGCGGGTTGGTGAACCGGCTTGTGATGTTCTTTTCGGCGAAGCTGTCGATGGTGCCCGAGAACCGGAGCGTCCCGCCGATCGTGACCGCCACGACTTCTCCGACGCGCGGGCGGGCCGTCCCGGCCTGGTCCACCAGGGTGAAGGAGCAGACGTTGCGGGCGTTCAGCTGGTCCTCGATAGACAGCGTCTCCTGGGCCACCAGGGACCAGCGGTCCACACTGTTGATCGTGAGCGTGCTCATGCGATGGCCCCCGCGCGCAGCCGCACGTCGTCCGGCATGCCCTGCAAGATCCAGCGCCGGAACATCGCCCCGTCCATGAAGATGGAAATGGTCTGTCCTTGGCCGCGCCCGCTGGAGCTGAGGCCTAGCATGTCGGCCATGAACCCGGCCCCCTGGCGGTTGAGCGGGATAATGGCTTCCGACGCCCCGGCTTCCCCGATCAGCCCCATAGTCGGCCTGGTCACGATGCCGCCGGAGGCGAAGGCGGTGCCACCCAGGGCCGCCGAGGTGATGGCCGTCCCGAGCGCGGCCTGCACGGCCCCGGTTCCCGCGATGATCGCCGCGCTGGTCGCGAACTCGAACCCGGTCGTCGCCGCGATCAGCGCCCCGGCAGCCGGTTGCCCGAACGGGGTGGCGGCCATAATGGCGGCGGCTCCGTACGCGATGGCCGCCACGGCTTGCGACACCCCATTGGATGCTGGTGTTCAGGAAGGCCTGCACCAGGGTCGTCTGGAGCTGGACCCAGAACTGTTCGAAGCCTTTCCCGGTGACGATCCACTGCGCCGTGGCGCTGGTGAAGTTGGACGAGATCTGGCCGAGCGAAAAGGTGTTGGAGTTGACCAGGTCGCGCATCTGCTGCTCGAAGAACGTCGGGTAGGCCGCGATGATCTGCCGCCGCTTGGTGTCTAGGTCCAGGTCGGCCGCGTAGATCTTGGCGTTCACCTGCTCCTCCATGAGCGGGAACTCCTGGCCCTGGAGCTGAAGCTGGGCGACGGTCAAGTCGTGCTGTTGTTGGGCCGCTTCGAACGCCACCCGGCGCGCCGCGGACGACTTGTCGATGCCGACGAGGTCCTGCTGGTAGAGCGTCTCCTGCTGGCGGGCGACCGCCTGCTGGACCGTTAGCTGGTCCTCCATGCCTTTGATGGATTGCCGCTGGAGCGCCAGGATTGTTTCGCGCTGCTGGACGTCGTCGCCCACGATGCCCCCGCCGAGCGACGGCTGGAGCGCCGCCTGCCCTTTGGCCAGGTCGGCTGTCATGCCTTCCAGGCCGCGCCGGATCGACTCGTTTTGGGAGAGGTTGTTCTTTTCCTTGTCCAGCCCGATGCCAATTTCTTCGGCCACAATCTTCATGACATCTTCGCCGCGCTTCTTGAGGTGGGCCTTCACCCCGGCGTTAATCTGCCCCAGGTTCATTTCCGATGCGATCGTGCTCATGACCGGCATGAACTGGGCTTCTCGGCGCTGGTCGATCAGGGCCTGCTGCTTGTCGACGTACTGCTGCGGCAGGCTGTTCAGCTCCTTGGCACCCATCGGGGACTTCGCCCACTCCTGCGTGAGCTTGCTGACCTTGCCAATCAGGTCTGTGACGGTGCCGATAATGGACGTGAAGATGGGCGCGACGAGTGAGCCGACGTTGTTCGTGAACCCGGCCAGCGTCTTGTTGAAGTCGTCCCAGGTGTCGTCGAGTTTCTTGAGCGTCTCGATCTGCCCCGCGCTCATGACGGTACCCAGCTCGTGGGCGCGCCGCGCCGCCTCCCCGAACCCGCGCCCCAGGTCGTCCATGACGGGGATCAGCTCCCCGGCCGACCGGCCGAAGATCTGGGTGACGATCGCGGTCTTTTGCAGGCCGTCCGGCATCCGGGCGATCCGCATCGCGATCTGCTCGAACGCCTGGTCCGGCGGCGTGCCCGGCCCCATCTCCACCCCCAGGGCCTTGAAGGCCTTGGCGATGTCCGACGTGGGCGTGGTGAGGTCGTCCATCCGCTTCGCGAGCTGCTGCATGCCCGTGGCGAACTGCTGCTGCGAGACGTCGTTGCGGTTAAGCAGGAGCGAATACTCTTGGAGCGTCGTGGTGTTGATGCCGGTGCGCTGGCTCAGAATGTCGATGCCCGCCGCCGCTTCCGACGCGGACTTCGCCATCATGCCCAGGGTCGCCACGGTCGCCACCGCCGCCCCGACCATGATGCCAGCGGCTCTTCCGACGCCGATCATGGCGGTGGAGCTGCCGATCAGCCCGCCGGTCATGGACTCGACGGTCTTCTCGAACTTGGCGAAGGACCCGCGCAGCCCCTCGAAGGCTTGCGAGGCCTGGCCGCCCTGCTTGGTCAGCCCCTCGACCGCCTTCTCGGCTTCCTTGGTGCCCTTGCTGTCAAACTCGGCCGAGACGCCGAACTTGACTTCCCCGATGTTCCCGCTCTCTGCCATGCTAGCGTCGCCCCTTTCGGATGCTCGCGGTGGCCGCCTTTTCCGCCGCCGCTTTGCGCTGGTAGTACAAGATCCACCGCTGGTATTCGACGACGTCCATCCGGTCTAGGTCGGCGACGAAGCATCGCAGCTCCGTCGCCAGAAAGTGCTGAAACTGAAGGTCAGGCTGTAGGTCGAAACTGGTCCGCGAGTTCCGCCGCCCCCTTCTTCGACCAGCCGTTGAACTCGTTGATGTGCTCCATGACGATGTCCGAAATGGCCGCAGGCATGGCCTCGACCTCGTCGGCCGTCATGGGCGGCACCAGGCTCACCGCCGTCAGCTCGATGTTGAGCCCTTGCATGTCCGCGTCGGCCGTCCCGATCTTGTACGCCGCCTGGAGCCGCTTGCGCTCCCCGACGGAAATGCGCCGGATCGTGAACTCCAGGTCCAGGTGCGGCACTCGGACCACCTTCTCCTTCGCGTCTGGCTTGGTGCTGAGGTACTCTTTCAGGTTCATAGTCTGCCGTCTCCTTCGGTGAAAATAGGACTGTTCTGTCCGTGCCCCCATGGATTAGGAGGATGCCGTGGCCCTGGTGATGTCGCCCGCGCTCAGGAACGTCAGCGGGTTCATGAGCGGGTCGCCGACCTGCCCGTCGAAGATAGTCCGCTCGGCCATGACGGCCAGCATCGAATACTCCGGATTCGTCCCGCTCCGGTTGGCGTCGTACGGGCGCATCCGGACCAGGAACTTGCCGCCGCCCTGGCTGACGGTGCGCAGGTTGTCGACCAGCTTGTCGATGTTCTCCCCGGCGTCCGCCGTGGAGTAGGACTGGAGCAGTTCGGCCGTCACGTCCGCCTCGCCCAGGCCGATCGCCCGGACGCGCGTCGTGCTGCCCATGCAGGTCACGTCGTGGTCGTCGAACTTCTCGTTCCACGTCAGCTTCTTGAGCCGCGGCGACAGGTTGCGGTCCGCGCTCGCCGTGCCCGTGCCGACCGCGAAGAATGCGTTCGTCAAGATAATTGCGTCACCCATGATGCGTCCCTCCTTCGTTCGATGATTCGCCGTGCGGTTGTTCGTCGTATTGGCTCTTACAGTCCGGGCACCACCGCCGCCACGGGTTGCCCATGACGCCGATGTTGACCGCCTGTTTGTGCGGGCAGACTATGGCTACGCCCGACCCTCCGAAGCCTGGCTCGGCGGCTTGCCGCTGGGCCTCCTCGATAAGGCTGTCGACCAGGATTTGAATCCCGTCGAGCTGGGTACGAATGGCCATGAGCGCCTTCAAGGTCACGGGCTCCTCTTCACGTCGTAGTTGCAGGCGAAAATCGGGCGCTGCTCCTCGTCGGGCCCCAGGTAGTACGGGGACGACGACGACGCAATCCAGTGGTACTGCTTGCCGTCCATCGCTTTATCCCGCAGCCCGTCCAGTTTGGCGTGGACGGCTTCCATGAGGGCGTCGGCGGCGGCGTAGTCGGCGGCCCGGACCCGGATCTGGAAGCCTAGGTACTCCAGCGCCGGAGCGCCGACGGTGTTGCCGAACGTATGCTGGCTGCCCTGCCTGGGCGTCTGGGTCACACAGACGGCGGCCACCGGGCGCTCGGGCAGGTCGCCACCGAAGACCGGCGCGTCGGCGAACCCCCCGGTGCTCAACAAGTCGCGTATGTCAGCCGCGAAGCCCACGAATCACCTGTTGCAGTTCGACCCCGGCCTCTCTGGCGAACCCGCTCCCATTGGCGGCAGCCAGCCGGACCGGCGTCTCAATGAACTTCCACTCCCCCACCCGGCTCCACCGCTTGTAGCGGCGGCCACTCGGGGAGAAGCCTTGCGTATGTCCCGCGCGCGGGTTCTCGTGCACGGCCAGTCCGTACTTGACCGACCCGCCGCCCGCCGCCACCTGCACCACGGCCCGCGCCCCGGTCACGCTGGGCGGTTCGGCCCGAATGCTGGACCGGAGCGTCCCGGTCACGACCGGCGCATAGCTCTGCTTGGAGAGCGGCACGATGTCCGCTTCGGCGAACCGGTACAGCGCCCGGCCGAGTCCCTGCGGGAACGTCTCGCCCAGGACGCGCAGGTTGTTGATCACCTGGCTCGCTCCACGGATGGTCACCTGGCTCGGCATCGCTACCCCTTTCCGCAGATCACCGTCGTGGCGATGTGCCCGCGGCTATCATTCAGGTACTGCACTTCTACTATCTTAGTCGTTGGCGGTTCGAACTGCCCGGCGTCGTCCCGAGTGCCGTAGGCCGCGGGCAGGACCAGCTTGTCGCGCGGGTCCACTTGCACCGCCTCACCGATGAGCACTTTGAACAGCCCTGGCAGCGCCTGGTCCACGCCGGTCGTCCGGGCCACCTGCTGCTGGACATGGGCGCGGTAGTCGTTCCCTTCCCCATAGGTGGCCTGCCCGAATTCGTCCTGCCCGGTCCAGGCGTAGAGCGTGACCGTCTGCCCGAACAGGCTGGTGAGCCGCTGAGCCAGCCGCGCCGCCATTATCGCCGCACCTTCACGGCGATCGGCTCTTCGCTCGGAAAGAACACCGCCAGCCCGCCGTCGATTACTTTGAACCGCAGTTCGTAGGGGCTCTGCGCTTCCACGAAGTCTCCCGTGTCCGGCTGGAGCCGCACCGTGCCGCCAGTGGCGCTTAAAATGGAAAGATCTCCGGTGAGCACGACCGCCTGCTTGAGCCGGTTGTACCCCACGGCTTCCACCGTCATACCCGTCAAGTTCTGCGGGTCTCCGTCGGCTAGGAGCCGGAAGTCCATGGACCCCGTCCACCCCTCCACGATCCCGACTGTGCGCTGTGCCATAGCGTGCTCCCTAGGTCGATTGTAGTATAGCCGAATTTCGTGCGCCGAGGTAGGCGATTTCTCGCGGTGCCCCCAGATACTCCGCGTCCCGGATCGGCCCCAGATATTCCACCGTCGCCACGATGACCCGGCTGTCCCCGGACGTGTGGGACACCACCGCGCCCGACTCGGTGAGGCCCATCCGGAGCGACTCGCTGGCCGTCTTCAGGACCAGGCCCGCCACGATGTCCACCGTCGCCGACTCGCTCAAGACGACGGCGGCGCTGTCCTGCGCCGAGAAGGTCGCGAAGATGCTGGCCGCCTCGGACAGCACGGCGGAAAGGCCGTCCGAGACGCGGTCGGTCAGGGACTCCAGGACGGCTTCCGCGTAGCCGATCGGGAGGGCGTCGGACGCCTGCAAGCTCACCGAGACCGCCCGGCTGGCGTCCGCCATAGACACGCTGACTGAATCCGCTGTGGCCACATAGACCAGCAGCACGGCTGATTCCGAGAGGCCGACCGCACCGGGGTCGCTGGCCACCCCGGAGGCGGTGCCGTTGGTGCCGTCCGTGAGCCCGATGGAGAGCATGTCGGAGGCGCTCTTGGTGGAGAACCCGGTCGTCAAGTCCTCGACCGTCGCGTTTTCTGTCAGGCCGACGCCCACCGCGTCCGACGTGGCGCCGGTCGCATAGGTTGTGGCCGTCTCGGTTAGACCCGCCGCAAGCGTGTCGCTGGCCACATTGGCCGCATCGACGTCGGCGGTCTCTCCAAGCTGCACCGGAAGGCTGTCGCTGGTGGCGATGGTCTTGTAGACGCCGGACGATTCCGTAAGCCCCGCCGACACGCTGTCGGAGGCCAGCACCGACGCCGAAATGGTGGCCGCCTCGGTGATTCCAATGGCGAGCGATTCAGACCCGGACACCACGGTTCCGCTCAAGTTCGCGGGTGTCGCCGTCTCGGTGAGGTGTACGGCAAGCGCGTCGGAGGCGGTGATGGCGATCGCGAGGGTTGCGGTTTCGGTGAGGCCGACGGCCAAGTCTTCCACGTAGAGCAGCAAGAGCTGCTCGTAGGAGGTGGGCTCGTCGATAACCACCCGCAGGGAGTCCGACGCCGTGACGGCCACGATCCCGGCGTTGACCGTGGCGGTCTCGGTGAAGCCGATGGGTTCAGACTCCACGGCATTGAGTTCGAAGTTCGTGATATCTGTCTCGGCGATATGAACGGCCAAGGTGTCCGAGGCGGTGATGGCCGTGACGCCGCCGGTCGACACCGAGCTAGATTCCGCGAGGCCGACGGCCACGCTGTCCGCCGTGGGCACCGCCACGAAGACCGAGGCGGATTCTGTGACCCCGGTCGCCAGGCTGTCCGAGGCTGGCTGGGCCACGGACAGGACGGCCGACTCTGTGACCGACAGGGGAAGGCTGTCGTTCACAAACTGAAAGACGGTCTGCGTCGCGGCTTCCGTCAGGCCTAGCCCCACGGAGTCGGACACCGGCAGGAATGCGTTCGCGGTGGCGGTCTCGGTGAGGCCGAGCGCGAGCGGATCGGACCCGGCGACCGTCGTGGCCCCACTGGTGGAGAGTGTGGCGGTCTCGGTCAGACCTGCCGCCGTGGCGTCCAAGACGTTCAGCTCGAAGGCGGCGATGTCCGTCTCGGTGACCTTGACTGACAAGGTGTCCGAGGTAGAGATCGAGACGAGCGGCTGCCCGCCCGCCCCGAACGCATTCGCCTGAAAGCTATTCGCCTGAAATGCCATACGCTCCCGCTACTTCTTGATCAGGGTGATGCACAAGTCCTGCGCCGCCTCTTTCCAGAACGACACGGCGTGCTGCTGGTACTCGACCGTCCGAGTCTGAATGGCTTGGTGCAAGCCGTATCCAACCGTGTGGTCGAAGTCGCAGGTGTAGCCGTCCGGGTCGTTGTAGTTCTGGGCCTCACGCCAGGCTTTATTGAGCCGCCAGACCCAGGCCTCCGAGACGGGCGGCCAGTGGGTCGCGAGGTCGCCCATGCTCTTGCAGGCGGACCAGCTCCCGCAGATGATGGTCGCCTTGGCCCCCGGCTTCAGCACGCGAGACGCAGCTTAAGCAACCGCCCGCGTCTGAGGGCGGCTTGATGAGTGCGCCCGGCGCATCCGAACCTCTCGTTTCCAGAGCCGCTTCGCCCGCACCCGTAAGGGACGCTCGCCGGCCGGCAGCGGGCGCGACTTCTCGCCTGGCCTTGATCTTGAAAATGGTGGAGGTGGCGGGATTTGAACCCGCGTGCCCCTGGCCTTTGCACGCCACGTCTACCTGTATAGCGCGACTTTGATCTCGCCGGGGCCACGCCGTCGCACGCGCTTGAGCCCCAGCCAGTCCCCGGATCGAAGATACAGCGCGCGGTCCGCGGACCGCT